>DASQVB010000372.1:0-3461 GCA_035640975.1 Pseudonocardiaceae bacterium | reverse complement strand
GACCAATTCACTCTTGCTGAGCAACTTCGCCCTGTGGAAGACGGAATCTGACCTGACTCTGCTTGATCTACGCGTGATTGATATCAAGCGTTGGGGCTATTCATCTGACCGGACTATGCTGGGGGCATGAGTCCGGTCCGGCTCCGGGCGGGTCTGCACTACCCGAGGTCTGTGGGGGAGTTCCAGGCTTGGTTCTCGACCGATGCCGACTGTCTGGACGTAAGTATTCGGAAGTCTTGTGAGAGGGCATGTCAATAGCCGGCGTGGCCGAGTCAAGTAGCCGCGCCGGATAGGCGTGTGATCGTGCGGGGTTTAGCCGGGGCGTGGCGGCTGTGCCCAGGCCTGGAGGTCTTCGGGCCTGGCGTTCCAGGGGCCGATGAGAGTGGTCCTGCTCGCCGTGCTGGTGACATGTCGGACTTCGTGCCGCTCCAAAGATTCCGAGCACGTACACATTCGCTGTTGCTTACCCGCCGCCGGGGGCTAGCCCGGGGCTAAGCGGCGAAGCCGTCATGATCGAGTCAAATGTGGGGTCGGGAGTCAAGGTCCCTGGTCCCGGGGTGTCGCTGGTTGACCGTTATCGGTGTTGGGTTCGATGTTGTAGTGATGGGTGCATCTGCCGGTTTCATCGCAGGTGGTGGTCTTCTCCCAGCGGTATTTCGACTGCGATTGTTGTTCCGGTTCCGCCGCTGGTGGCGGCGAGGCCGGAGCAGGCCCAGTGTCGGGGGCAGGGGTGGCCGGCCGCGGTCGGCTTGGCTGATGCCTGATCGGCGAGCTGGCGTGGTGCTGCACCACGACGGGCCGTGGCACCGCAGCGGCCTCTGCGGCTTTAGCTTGGCTGGTGGCGGTGTCGTGGTCTGACTGGGTCGCCGGCGCGGGCACTCGCCCGGTGGTTGGCCCCGCGGCCGGTGGTGATGCCGGCGGGGGCAGCGCTGTGAGCGCTGGCGACGCTGTGTGCGTGGTCTGGGCCGGGGCCACGGGCGCCACGGCTTGCGTGTTGGCGGTGACGACGGGCGGCGGTGATTTGTCGTGGCTGTCGAAGGCCACGAATGCCAGCGCCGCTATGCCCCCAGCAACGACGAGGGCGCCAGAGGTGAGTCCGGCCTGCCGGGATATGGGCCACCGTAGGGTTGCCCAGGGTCGTAGTCGGGCGGAGCCGAGCTTTAACGGCCGGGGGCGCCAGCGCGGTCTTCCAGGGCTCTCGCTCAGCCACCAGTTGTCTGGTTCCGGGACTTGTCCCTGGCCGCCGGCCCATGGAGGCCTGTTAGTTGGAGCCTCATTCGGTCTCATGCGTCCGCCTTCAGCTGTGTCGAGCGGGACATCGCAGATTGTAGCCATGTGCGCACGTGTGGTAATCAGCGGTTGTGGGTGACCCACGGCGCTGACGGCGTCGACCGACCCCCCGCAACCTGGCTGTACCACGCAACAGTCGGCCGCAGAGGCCCAAATCATCGCCCGGCCCGCCGCCGAGGGCCGTTGGCGTCGTCGCTTTAAGCCGATCACCCGATGCGAGAATGGGGCGCCGGATGTGTTGCGGGCCGGGTTCGATCAAGAAAAGGTTTCGGTGGGCTTGGCGGAGGTCAGCGTGGTGGTGAGCCGAAACGACATGCAAGTCGACCAGGGCCGGTCTGGGGAGCAGCTCAGCTGCGTGATTCGCTGGCCCCACGCCTTAGGCGGGGAACGTACGCCGCGACAACAACACCCGCCTAGAGCGGCTTTTTCATAAGGTCGACGTGCTGGCGACACCGACCACACCAACCCCCCACACGGACATGACGGCCCCGGCAGCGCCATGAGCGTCGCACTGACCTGGGCATTCAACCTCAGCGGCCACCCCGCCATCAGCATCCCCGCCGGAACCACCGCCACTGGCGCCCCCGTCGGCCTGCAGCTGGTCGCCCGAGCCGGATCAGAACAGCTCCTGATCACCCTCGCCGACCATGCAGAGCGCCAGGCCCCGCACTACCCGGCTGCCTCTGGTGCGCCGTGAGGAGATCACCCTTTTCACCCCAGTACCAGCTAGCCGCTAGGTCGCGCTGGTAACCCCTCTGCTGTGCGTCTTGAGGTCGCTACGATGCACCCGTGGACGCGGCGTTCGAGGTATCACCTGACGATCCCCAGGGTCTTGCTGAAGCTATCCACCGAGCCGCTCAGGGTGCTGTGGTGCATCTGGTGCGCGACGGGCGCGCCGTCGCCGATATCGTGCCGGCCGTGTCAGCACAGGCGACCAGGGCGGATAGCAACGACAAGGCTCTGGCCATCGAACGGCGCCAAGCCGAGCGCTTCGGCGCGCCAACGCTGGCCGACTACCGCAAGGTCTATGAGACCAGTGGGTGGCCGTGGCCAGGGGATGATGCGATCCGTCGCGACTACCTTGTTGCGGACGCCTCCTGAGCCAGCCCGAACTCTCGGTCGCAGGCAAAGTCCTCGATACGAGTGCCGTCGCCGCGTGGACCCGCGGCAGCATCGCGTTCAGTGCGTGGTTGGGTGCTGCCCGTGTCCGGGGTCTGACTTACTTTCTGCCCTCCCTGGCCATCGCCGAAGTGCAGGTTCTGCGGCCCGAGACCGGTGTGCTCCTCGACGAGCTCGCGTCTCATCCGCACGTCATCGTCGGTCGGCTTGGGGCCACTGAGGCTGCGGCGGTCGAGCGACTGCTCGAGGCCACCAGCACCTTCGACGTGTTGGCCGCCTGGGTCGCCCAGGCCTGTCGTCAGCGGGGCTGGCCCGCGCTCAGTGCCGACCCCGGGCGACTGCGTCGCGTGGACCCCACCCTGGACATCGACCTGCTCTGAAGAAAGGAAACCGGCCGCCCCCAGTCCATCATTCGGATATGGCCTGTTTCGCCTATTGCCGTTCCAGGTCCACCGGAACCCGAAAGCGCGGTGGCGCTCTGGTCGTAGGTGAGGTTCTCGAGGTAAACGAACTTGTCGCACGCCGCGACGAAGGGCCTGGGCGTCTTTGCGTTCGCCGAACCCATATACCAAGCGGACTCATGGATCCGGGCCGCCAGGCGGGTGAAGTCGCTCGCCGCATCAGTAGCGTTCTTGCCGGTGGTGTAGGCGAACTGCTGGATCGGCAGGATCGACTGGGCGAGCAGCTGGTCCTTCCAATCTCAGGCTCATGCCCCGTCCAGTCGCCGTAGGCGCGCGTTTGACATGGGCGGTGCCGTACTTGGCGACCTCAGCCAGCAACCCCTCGATGATGCCAGGCTGCGTGTTGTCGGCGTCGATGAGCACCGCGAGCTTTGCGGCGTTCTCACTGACCATGCTGTTCCTCTCGATCTCAGCATGCAGGTCACCGACCGCGACATATCTTGTTCCATTGTCTGCTCGGCGGTGGGGTTCAGCAGCTAGCTCGAGTCGGTGCGGATCGAGGTGGCCATCGCGTCCAGCGTGGTGTAGCCGGGCAGCTCGCAGCGTTGTCGCACCAGCTCGTCCAACGCCACGTTGATCAGATCGGCTGGG
>DASQVB010000371.1:0-7937 GCA_035640975.1 Pseudonocardiaceae bacterium | reverse complement strand
CGGCAGGCCGCACCCTGGCGCTGGTCCAGTTCATGCCGCTGCTCAACTACCTGATCCCGCTGCTGGCGGGCACCCTGAGAGTGCCGCCGAAGCGCTTCATCCGGCTCACCGCGACCGGCGCGCTGGTGTACTCCACCTTCTACGTCGCCCTCGGGGTGCTGGCCGGCGGGACCGGTCAGGCGATCTACGATTCCACCGGCCGGCTGGTGGCGCTGGTGGTGGTATCAGTGGTGGCGGCGGTACTGGGCTTTACCGTGCTGGCCACAGCCGTGCACCGGATGAGCGAGCAGGATCCGCCCTCCGATGGGAAGGTGGACGGCGCACCAGGCAACGTGGCAGACTCAGTGCCGTGCTGAGTCACCACCGCTTTTTTTACGGGTACCGGATCCCGGTGCCCGTGGCGGGGTGACGCACAACCCTCACACCATCACGATGCCCCGGAGTCCACGGACCCGGGGCGTTGTGCTGCAAGGGAACCCAGGGAACACGGACTCCGGGACAGAATCTAGGAGGCCACCGAGATGCCCACTCACATGACCAGCGAGGCAGCGCCTGAAGCCCAGGAGGGCTCCACGACCGACCTCGCCGCGCTGCGCACCGAGATCGACGACCTCGACGCCGAGATCCTGCGGTTGGTGCAGCGCCGCACCGCAGTATCGCAGGCGATCGGCGTCGCCCGGCGAGCCGCCGGCGGTCCGCGGGTGGTGCACGGCCGCGAGATGGCTGTGCTGGACCGGTACCGCGAGCTGGGCGCCGAGGGCCACGAACTGGCGATGCTGCTGTTGCGTCTTGGGCGCGGCCGGCTCGGGCGCTGATCACCCGCGCGTACCCCCGTTTGTACGCCTGCCGTCCACCGTCTACCGGCGCCGAAGAGGCACACTGGGTTCCATGGTGCATCTGATTGCTGTCCTCGCCGCACTCGCCGGATTGCTGGCCGCGTTGGGGCACGGCGGATACCTCGCGATGCTGGGGTCGGCGGCGAACCGGCGGGCCGGTGGGGATCCGGTCCACCAGTACGTCCGCAGCCGTGTCCCGGTGGCTGTGATCACCCTCGGCGTGGCCATGTTCGCCCTGTTGCTCACCACTGGCGGCTCGTTTGCCGATGTTCTGGCCATCGTGGCCGGAACCGGTAGCGGCGTGGTGGGCTACCAAGCCTTGCAGGGCACTCGGGCGCGCTTTCACAGTGGCGGCTGATATCCGGCAACCGCCCAGCCCACTGAAGGGACCGGACACCGACGCCCACCTGCTTCGGGCCGGCAACCCCCTACCCTGAGCCTGTGAGCGAGGAGCGCAGCAGGTGAATGCCAATGCTCGGCTCGTCGCCGATCGCTACCGCCTCGACCAGCCGATCGGCGCCGGCGCGATGGGCGTGGTCTGGCGAGCGCACGATGTGCGGCTGGACCGGACGGTGGCTCTCAAGGAGCTGCTGATGCAGCCCGGGCTGGCCGAGGCGGAGGCGGAGACGGCCAGAGCCAGGGCAATGCGCGAGGGCCGCATCGCCGCTCGGCTCCAGCACCCGCATGCGATCTGCGTGTACGACGTGGCCCTTGATGGGGGCAGCACGGGTACCGGTGATCGGGTGGTGCCGTGGCTGGTCATGGAGTACCTGCCGTCACGCAGCCTGGCTACAGTACTCGCCGAGCAGGGCACGTTGCCGCCGCACGAGGCGGCCAGGGTCGGCAGGCAGGTGGCCGCCGCGCTCGCTGCCGCCCACAAAGCCGGGATCGTGCACCGGGATGTCAAGCCGGGCAACATACTGCTCGGTCGCAACGGGACCGTCAAGATCACCGACTTCGGGATATCTCGGGCGAGCTGGGACGCCACCGTGACCCGCACTGGCGTGCTGGCCGGTACGCCGGCCTACTTCCCCCCGGAGGTGGCCCGCGGTGAGTTACCCGGCCCCGCTGGCGACGTGTTCTCGCTGGGCTCCACCCTGTATGCCGCGGTGGAAGGAGAACCACCGTTCGGGCTGGACGAGAACACCTTGGCGCTGCTGCGGACCGTCGCTGAAGGTCGGGTGCGGCCCCCGCAACAGGCCGGGCCGCTGTCCGCAGTCCTGATGCAGCTGCTGGCCAACGATCCGCTGCGGCGTCCCTCAATGTCCGATGCAGCTGCCGCGCTCGGTGCAGTAGAAGGCGTGGCCGCTGCAACCCCGCGGGTACCCGGGGCGGTCCCACCGCGCCGGCCGCGGACCGCCACACCCACCCCAGCGCCCACCGCGTTGAACCTCACTGCCGGCTGGCCGCGGGAGGCTGCCGGCCGGGAGGCCCCGTCGCAGAACCGGACTCTGAGGCAGCGACCTGCGATATTGTTCGCGGCCGCCGGTTGCCTTGTCCTGCTTGTTGCGGTGCTGGCCGTCACGTGGGTAAGCGACGGACCCAACCAACCCGCCGTAGCCACGGCTGCAGTGCCACCGGCACCCGGCGCGAATGCCGCACCATCGGCGCCGGCCTTCCCACAGCCTGGACCCACACCGCCACAAGCCGTACAGCTGGAACAAGCCGTGCGCACTTACTACGATTTACTGCCTGATGACACCGACGCGGCATGGCAGCTGCTGGGGGCCGCCGAGCGCGCCAAGGACCGTGGCTTCGCGGGCTATGACCAGTTCTGGGGCCAGATCGATCAGATCAGCATCCGCGGGCCAGTGACCGTGACAGGCAACACCGTGCTGGTGAACCTGCAGTTCGAACCGGAGAACCGGAGGCCGACCTTCGAGCGCTACCGACTCACCATGGGCACCGCGCCCGATGGCCGCGTACTGATCGAGTCCGCCGCCAGGCTCGGCACCTTCACCCTCGCGGGCGGATGAGGGCTCTCGGAGGGTGCGTGGCTACACCAGGCGGCGGTCAGAAGCCCATCGGGACAGCTCGTAACGGTTGGACAGTTGGGTTTTGCGCAGTACAGACGACACGTGGGTCTCTACCGTTTTAATCGAGATGAACAGCTCTGCGGCAATCTCCTTGTAGGCGTAGCCGCGGGCCAGCAGGCGCAGCACATCGCGCTCTCGGGGGGTGAGCAGATCCAACTCCGGGTCACCGACCGGTGCCGCCCCAGGTCGGTGGGTGAACGCGTCGAGGACGAAGCCGGCAAGCCGCGGGGAGAACACCGGGTCACCGCCGTGCACTCGGCGTACCGCGTCCACCAGTTCCCGACCAGAGATCGTCTTGGTCACGTACCCGCGGGCCCCAGCCCGGATCACCGCGATCACGTCCTCGGCCGCATCGGACACCGACAGCGCGAGGAACACCACATCCGGCTGCGCGGGCCGCACGCGGCGCAGCACCTCGGCGCCGCCGCCATCGGGCATATGCACATCAAGGAGCACGACGTCGGGACGCAGGTGTGCGATGCCGGTGACCGCTTCCTCCACTGAACCCCCCTCACCGACCACGACGACCGGCGGCAGGTCCGGTTCCGCCGAACCAGCTCTGTCCAGCTCGGCCTTCACCCCGGTGCGGAACAAAGCGTGGTCGTCGACCAAAAAGACCCCCACTGTCATGATTCCGCCTCCGCGGGAAAAAGTGCGTCGCCGGTCATAATTCCGCCTCCGCGGGAAAAAGTGCGTCGCCGGTCATGATTCCGCCTCCGCGGGAAGCTGTGATGATGGCACCTCGGCGGGAGAGAGTGCCTCGGCGCGAGCGTCGTCGGTCATGAAGAAGATTCCTCTCCGCCCGCACGGCGCGCGATGGCCAACTGGACTTCGGTGCCCTCCCCCGGTGCGGTGCGCAGGGTCACCGTGCCACCGTGGCGTTCCATCCTGCCGCGGATCGAGTCGGCCAGGCCATGCCGATCGTCGGCGACAGCGGCAGGGTTGAATCCGGTGCCGCGGTCCCGGATGAAGACATGCACCTGTCCGGGTTCGACTTCGGCATACACGCTGACCTCAGCGACCCCAGCGTGCTTGGCCGCGTTGACCATCGCTTCCCGGCTGGCTTGCACCAGTGCGGTCAGGGGCTCCTCGAGGACACAATCGCCCACCACCACGACCTGGACACCCACTGCGTAAGTGTCCTCCACCTCGCCGGCAGCAGCGTTCAGCGTCGCCGCGAACGCGGTCCCCGCGGTGCCACCGTCGGCGCCGTTGGACGCCGGACGTCCGTAGCCGCGCGGACCGTAGAGCCAGGAACGGAGTTCTCGCTCCTGACCCCGGGCCAGCCGGCGAACCTCCCGGCCTGAGTCAGACTGCTGCTGGATCAGGGCCAGGGTCTGCAACACCGAGTCGTGCAGGTGTGCGGCGATCTCGGCTCGTTCCTCGGTGCGGATCCGGGCCCGGCGTTCCTCGCCTAATGCGCGCATCAGCCGTAACCACCACGGTACGGTGAGCACAGCCACTCCGACCAGGGTGGCGGCGGCGGCGAGCAGGGCGAACCGGAGCTGGCCCAGGTTGTCCTGATTGAGCAGGAACACCATGATCCCGCTGGTCACCAACGCGATCCCGGCCAGCACCCGGAGCAGGGCCATCCGCCCACCGCCGAACAACACCCCCGCACCACTGCGCCAGCGGGTTCGTTGGCTGACGTCAGCTTCTCGCCACACAACCCCCGCACCGACCAGGGCGATCCCCAGCGGACCGGTCACCCAGCCGCCCCACGCAGTGCCCAGGGCGGCACCGGCCAACGCCAAACCTGCGCCGAGCACGACCAGGCCAACTGCCTGCTGCCGCTCCCGCGCGGTACTCGACCGGCCGGCAGCGGTGTCGGTCGCCGGTACGAAGGCCCACAGCAGCGCGTAGCCGACCAATCCGGCCCCGGCAAGGCCAGCTAGCACCGCGAAGATCACCCGCACCCACAGCACCGGCACACCGAGGTGCTCCGCGATTCCGCCGGACACCCCGGCGATGACCCGGCCGGACCGATGCCGGCGCAACGGTGACCCGGTGCCGTCCGAAGCTCGACCCGGCACCGGAGGCTGCCCATGCACCGGCTGCAGGACCGGGGAAATGCCGGCCTCCTGCTCCGCCGATGTGCTCATGCTCATCATCGTCACACGTCCGGCCGATCGAGGGTATCAGGGTCGACCCCGGTATCCCCCAACCCGGGGACAGATCAGGGTGACCCCCGATGGTGCTTGCCGTTCTCGCGGGCCAGGCTCAATGGCGTGAGCGAGATCAACGTGCCGCACACCGTGCAGGACTTCTGGGCCACCAGGCCGCACCGCCGAAGCGACGACCGCAAGATCGGCGGAGTCGCGGCGGCGATCGGGCGCCGGTATGCCATCGACCCGGTACTGGTTCGGGTGGCGTTCATTGTGGCCGCCATGTTCAGTGGGATGGGTTTGCTGCTCTACCTGCTCGGCTGGTTACTCCTGCCAGCTGAAGGTGATCGAGTATCCGGTGCGGAGAGCCTGCTCGGACGTGGCCGCAGCTCGATGTCGCCAGTGCTCACGGTGGTGCTCATTCTGCTGCTGTTTCCGGTCATTGGAATCGTGTTCGGCGGGCCCGCATCGGGCGTACTCGCGCTCGCCGTGGCGGTGGGGGTGCTGTTCTTGCTGCACCAGTCGCGGGCTGCGCTGGGTGAGGTTCCGGTCTCGACCCAGGTCCCGACCCCGGCCCCGACCCCGACCAGCATGGATCCTGGCGGGGGAACGACCGGGGCAGCGAGCATCGCCGAGCACGGGCTTGACCCGCAGGGTGAACCGGGCACGACCGTGACGACCGACCGGCCTGCTCCCCCCGCGTGGGATCCACTGGGCGCGGCACCATTCGCCTGGGACCTGCCCGAACCCGCAGCGGCGCCGCCACCGCAACCCTCGCCGGCGCCCGGCTTCCGATCCAAAGTCACTCCGGTCACTCTCGGGCTCGCGTTGCTGACCGGCGGGATCGCGTCGGCGTTGTGGCCCGCGCTGTCGGCGGCCCAGATCGCCGCGCTGCTGCTGGGTGTGATCGGGCTCGGCCTGATAGCGGGCTCGCTGCTGCGCAGCGGGCGGGGACTGATTCTGATCGCCGTCCCGCTGGCGTTGCTCGCCTGGATACTGCAAGCTGCCCCCGTGTCTGGCTTCCAGCTCGGAGAGGGCCGCTGGAATCCTGCCACGGCCGCCCAAGTGCAGCCACGCTATGAGGTCACCATGGGAGACGGCCGCCTGGACCTCACCGAGCTTCAGCTGGCGCAAGGAGAGATTGTGACCACCAGGGTCGCGGTGGGAATGGGACAGATCGGTGTCATCCTGCCGCCGAACGTCGACGCGCAGGTGATCTGCCGGGCGCAGGTCGGCAACGTCGATTGTCTCGGTGTGACCGACAACGGCAGCCTTCCAGCCCAGGTGGACCTGACCGACAACGGATCCGACGGCCCCGGCGGTGGTCGACTGGTGCTGGACGTGCACGCCGGTATGGGCAACGTCCAGGTGGAGCGTGGATCATGAGCGGAACGGACCCGACGCTGGCGCAACCAGCACCTCACCACACCAGCGAGGCGGGTGCCGAGGCCCCACGGCGCGGGCCGGACCTGGTCACTCTGGTGGTCGGGTTGGGCGCATTGGGCGTCGCCGGCACCGTGCTGCTCGGCGGCATCAGCTGGCTGCCCGTGGTGGACGCCCGCTGGGTTCTCGCGGCGGTAGCGCTGGTCGTCGGGCTGATGCTGGTGATTGGCTCACTACGGCACCCGCGCCGCTGAACACACTATCGGCGCTTGACGGGTGCAGATGTCGAACTTTGTCAGCCCGGAGATGGGCAAGGCGATACGGACCATAGGCCACAAGACGTTCGACTTCTCCCAGCATGTCGTCATCATGGGTATCGTCAACCGAACACGCGACTCATTCTACGATAGCGGACGTACATTTGAGTTCGGCAAGGCTCTTGAAGCCGCAGAGGACGCATTGAGGCAAGGCGCTGATTGGCTTGATATCGGCGCGGTTCCGTTCTCGCCGCTGGCTCAAGAGGTTGACGAGAAGGACGAGCTAGATCGACTGCTACCGTTGATCCAGAAAATTCGAGAGAAGACGGACGCAGTGATCTCCGTCGATACATGCCGGGCAGAAGTGGCACGTCAAGCGATCGATATCGGGGCCGATGCGGTTAATGACACATCTGGGCTCCACGACCCACTCATGGCCGAGGTAGTCGCGGCCACAGGAGCAACGCTCATCATCACCCACAGCAAGGCTGCACCGCGCGAATGGCTTGCTCGACCACACTATATCGATGTCGTCTCTGAGGTCCGTGACTTTCTCATCGAACGCGCCGGTTTTGCGGAAGACCAAGGCGTGTCGCGTGATAGAATAATCATCGACCCCGGCCATGACCTCAACAAGAACACCTGGCACTCCCTCGAACTAACACGGCGGCTCGGCGAATTGACAACACTCGGCTATCCTTTGCTTGCATCAATTTCGAATAAGGACTTCATCGCCGAGACCCTGGGCCTCCCTGTCGGCAAATTGACGGAGGGGACCCTCACCGCAGCTGTCCTCTGCATCTTGCAGGGAGCAAGGATAGTGCGTGTTCACGACGTGGCGGCTATGCGTTCTGGAATAACAGTCGTGGAAGCTGTGCTCGGTTGGCGCCCCCCAGCGGTCGCTTGTCACAATCTCACATAGCAGCGGTATGCTCGGCAATTGCAGAAAATTTGTATGGGAGACGAGAAGATGCTTCGCCTGTGGCCGCCCAGCACCACCCTAGAGGTGCTCGACGACACTGCACTTGCCGCACACTATGCCTGGCCCGATGGGCTGGCTGCGCCGTATGTAAGAGTGAACATGGTGTCCAGCCTGGATGGGGCCGTTGCAGTGGATGGCAAGACCGGCAGCCTCGGTTCGGCGGCGGATCTCACAGTCTTCGAGCTGCTTCGGGAACTCGCCGAGGTGATCCTTGTTGGTGCCGGCACTGTTCGTGTCGAGAACTACAACGGGGCGCGACGTCCGACACGGGGCCGCGACACGCATCCACCGATCGCCGTTGTCTCCGGGTCGGCGGCGCTTGACCCAGACAGCTTGCT
>DASQVB010000370.1:0-2219 GCA_035640975.1 Pseudonocardiaceae bacterium | reverse complement strand
GCACCTGGTACACGGTGAACACGGCTGTGGTCCCGTCCGCCCGAGCGACCGCGATCTCATCATCGGGTTGCACGTCCCGCAGCCGCACGAAGATACCCGGCACTCCGGCATAGTCGACGTGCGCCGCGATCACCGCCGGGCCGACCTCGCCGGGTGTGGGGCTTAGCTCGAACCATCCCGCGGTGACGGCGTCGTCGGGCACCTCGAGTTCCCGCTCCGCGGTCAGCCCCAGGTGAATCAGCTCTCCGGTCTGCACCCCGATGGACGGGACCTGCACCGACAGCGGCTGCGATGCCGACAGCGCGTCCACATCGATTGGCACCGGGGCTGCTGCTGCCGGCGGGACAGCGGACGTTGTCGGGGACTCACTGCCACACGCCAGTAGGCTCAACAGGACGGCGGCGACAGCCGCGGCGAGGAATCCGCGGCTATCGCGCTGGTGGGAGGACATCGATACCAACTCAGCTGCTCTGCGGCGTGCTACGCAGGCGCGTGACCAGCGCACCACTGAGCAGGCCGGCCGCGAGCAGCCCGAGTGCGCTGTAGCGGACGTCGCCACGTCCCCCGGTGTCCACCCCACCCACCGGATGTACCGCCACCTGCTGATTGTCCTGCTCGTCGGCGTGACTGAAGAACGACTCGCAGGCGATGCCGTTGTCATCAGCATCGAGTCGCTCGGGGTCGGAGGGGTTGGCGTCGAACGCCGCCTGCGCCTCTTGCTGTGTCGCAAAGTGGCTCTCCTGACGTTTCCGTGGGTGGTGATCATGCTGCTGCCCGGCCTGGCAGGGGTGGGCAGAGTCCGCCTCGGGTGAGGTCGGCCATGGCCATGAGGGACTCGGGGCTCAGGCCGTAGGAGCGGCGGGTGAGCAGCCGCAGGTGGGTGTTGGTGGCCTCGGAGCGGGCGTTGGACAGGCCGTGTTCGACGGCATTGAGGATCAGATGCTGGTACTTGGTGATCGTCTTGGCGAGTTTGACGAACGGGTCCAGGCGGCAGCGCTGCGCCCACGCGAGCCACCCGATGAGCAGGCGCCTGGCCGAGGCGAGGTCGCGGGCCTGGAAGACCGCCCGGAGTTGCTCTTTGAGCAGGTAGGCCCGGTAGAGCGGCCCGTTGGTGGCCTGGATCCCGGCTAGTGTGCTGCGCTGGTCCAGGGTCAGCGAGTCGGGGTTTTTCAGCAGTGCCCAGCGGGTGTCCTTGATCGTGGATGCCTCCTCGGCGCGTCCGCCGCGACGCAGCTCGGCGGCCAGCCCGCGGCGGACCTCATCGAGAGCTTTGGTGGCCCACGCCACGACGTGGAACGGGTCCAGGCACAGCACCGCCTGGGGGGCGCGTTCGGCGACCACTGTGTGGATGAACTCCGCGCCGTCCGCGGAGACATGGGTGAGCGCCGCGGCGCGCTCGGCACCGAGGTCGTCGAAGAACCGGCCCAGGGTCTCCTTCGTGCGGTCCTTGCCGGCCCACACCAGCCGGCCGGTGCCGTGGCAGGTCACGACCAGCAGATACCGCTGGCCCTTCTTGTAGCTGATCTCGTCGATCCCGATCCGGCGCAGCCCCGCCAGCCGGTCGATCTCCCCGGCGCGGGCGGCCACGACGTGGGTGAGGATGCCCGACACCGAGCGCCAGGCGATGCGCAGCAGCACCGCCACCACCGAGAGGGTGGCGTGGCAGACCAGCCACGCGGCGGTGTCCTCGAACGCGTGGGTGAACCGCGACCCGGGCCGGGCCCACGGCACCGCCGCGACCACCACCCCATGGGTCAGACACTCCACCCGACGGGTCCTGGCCTGCAAGAACACCGGTGTCGTGCCCAGGTCCAGACCCCGCCAACGGCGCGGCTCCGAGCTGGTGTCATAGCCCGGGCAGGCTCGCCCGCAGCGCGAGCACCGCGACGCCACCCCCGCCTTCGGCCGCACCCGCGCGACCAGCTGCTCCCCACCCCGACCGTCGGGCTCCAACTCCACCGACTCGACCACCGTGTGCTCGACCCCGAGCAACCGCCGCCATACCCTCGTGATGCGCACGCCGTCCCCGTCTTGAACGTCTCTGACTGTGGAAGGCCAGAAACTCTAGCCAGGGCACGGCGTGCGCCCTTACTGATCATGCACCGGCACCCACAGGAACGTCAGTAGCGCCCCTGTTCTTCGGTGAGGCCTACGAAGAAGTGATGCGCCAACTCGTCAACGGGCTGCGGTTTCTGGGGAACTGGCGAGACCACTGGAAA
>DASQVB010000369.1:0-2065 GCA_035640975.1 Pseudonocardiaceae bacterium | reverse complement strand
GACGGTGATCGTGTGTTCGGCGACGTGGACGGTGAGCTGTTGGTGGGCGTGGGTGCGTCCGAGAGCGATTTTCTGTCCGACGACCATGATGACGCCACTGTTGGAGGCGCGGCGTTGGGCGGTGACCGGCTCGACGTTAGGGCGCGGTGGTGGGCCGGCGGGGCGGGATCCGCGCAGCGTGCGCACCTGGTCGTAGGTCAGTGGATTGGGTCGGGTGCGCAGCAATTCTCGGGTGTCGGGGTCGAAGAACATCAGCGTGGTGTCTTCGATGCGGATGGTGACGCGGCGGCCGCCGAGGATCTCCGCGGCGAGTAGTTGGTGGTTGCCCAGGGAAATCAGGCCACCTCGGGACACGGTGCGGTCGACTTCTACGGCGCTGCCGGGTTCGGGTGGAGGTAACGGTGGTGGGCCGGCGGGGCGGGCGCCGGTGGCGGCGAGTGCGGCCAAGTCGTTGGTCGACAGGTGCGAGCGCAGGGTCTTGACCCTCACGCCGGCGATGCTCAGATGGATAAGGTCGTGGTCGGCCCACAACGTGACGGTAACCCCGGCGCGGGCAGGTCCCAGCCAGAACTGCTTGCCGCGCACGGCAAGGTTTCCCGAGCCCGGCACGACCCGGTCGAACTCCACTGGTCCACCCCGGTAGACCACCGCGGTGGGGGGTGCGTCGGCGTCGGGCCGGATCGGTCCGACCAGCGCCTCCGGGGCCGCAGCCGGTGCCGGGGCGGGTGCGAGGCTAGCCGGTAACCGCACGGGCAGCAGCTCCTCGGAGGTTTTACGGGTCTGCTGGCCGGGGGCGAACCGCTGCGCCGGGTAGCCCATGTCCAACCCCTGATGCGGGCGGTCGCAGTTGTAGCCAGTCACCCAGGTGTCCACCGCAGCTTGGGCGGCCAGCACCGATTCGAAGGGTTCGCTGTGGTTGAGGAACTCGCGGCGCAAGCTGCCGTGGAACCGTTCCACCTTCCCGGTGGTGGTCGGCGAGGAGGGTTCGGTGAGCCGGTGGGTGATGGCGTTGTCGCGGCAGATCCGGTCGAACAGTACTTCTCCGCCTTTGCCGAAGCGGTCGGTGAACTGTTTGCCGTTATCGGTTAGTACCTCATCCGGGACGCCGTAGCGCCTGAGGGCCTCGGCGAAGGCCAGGCACACCGCCCGCCCGGTCGCTCTCACCACGACCGTGGCGGTGACACAGAACCGGGAGTGGTCATCGACGCCGGTCACGACCTTGCACTCGGTCCCATCAGTGAGGAACACCCCACCGACGATGTCGAGTTGCCACAACTGCATCGGCGCCTCACGTTGCCAGCGGATGTAGTCGCTGCGTTTACGGCGTCGCGACCGGGGTTCGATCAGCCCGTGCCGGACCAAAATGCGATACGCCGTGCTCCGCGACACCACCGTCGTGGGCTCCGGGGCGCTACGGGCCAGCTCGTGAGCGATCCGCCGAGGTCCCCACCGGGGGTGCTCGCGGCGTAGCTCACACACCATGGTCTCCACCTCGGCGGGGGCTTGGTGGGCACACGACGGCGGTCGGTGGGTGCGGTCGATCAACCCGGCCAGGCCGTCTCGGGCATACCGAGTAATCCAGGTGTGCAGGGTTTGGCGCGACACCCCGAACTGGGCCGCCACCACGATCTTGGGTTCGCCACGCCCGACCGCAAGGACGGCGCGGTAGCGCTGCTCGACAACAGACATCTCCACCAGAGCCATTCCCGGCCTCCCCCCTTCACCGTCCATACCGGACAGCGAGAGAAAAGCCGATCAGGCCCGACGTCAAGCATCAGGTGAGACCGCAACGTCAAGCATCAGGCGGGACTACACACGTTGTCTCAAGCGTGTGTTGCCGAATAACTCTCTAATAGAATCGAGTAGGGGGCGGGGTCGCCCCGCCCCCTCTCACACCACCGGACATGCGGGCCCGCATCCGGCGGTTCGTCAAGCCGTTTGATAGAGACGCTGCCAGGTTTGGCTGAGGGTCTTAAGGCCCAGGCAGTCCCAGTAGGTGTTGGGCAAAGCCACCTGGAGGATTCCGGAGCCAGCAATCCGCCAGTATCCCTTGCCGCTGCCGCCC
>DASQVB010000368.1:0-4402 GCA_035640975.1 Pseudonocardiaceae bacterium | reverse complement strand
GCGCTCGGTGTGGTCGGTGGCCGCGACCAGCGCGGACAGCGACGGCTGCGAGGTGGTGCCGGCCATGGATGCGGTGGCGGCATCGACGGCGTCCACCCCGGCGTCGATCGCGGCGAGCAAGGTGGCCAGCTGCCCACCGGGTGTGTCATGAGTGTGCAGGTGCACCGGCAGATCGAACCGGCTGCGCAGCGCTGTCACCAGCTTCCGGGCCGCCGGTGGTCGTAACAGACCGGCCATGTCCTTGATGGCCAGCACGTGTGCACCGGCCGCCACAATTTCCTCGGCTAGCCGCAGGTAGTAGTCCAGCGTGTACAGCTTCTCCGCCGGATCGGACAGATCGGCGGTATAGCACAGCGCCACCTCGGCGATGGCCCGGCCGGTCTCGCGCACCGTGTCGATGGCTGGACGCATCTGGGAGACGTCGTTGAGCGCGTCGAAGATGCGGAAGATGTCCAGGCCGGTCTCGACGGCCTGCTCGACGAAGGCCGCGGTCACCTCGGTCGGGTAGGGCGTGTAGCCGACGGTGTTGCGTCCGCGCAGCAGCATCTGCAGGCACAGGTTGGGCACCGCCTCGCGCAATGCGGCCAGCCGCTCCCAGGGGTCCTCGGCGAGGAAACGCAGCGCCACGTCGTAGGTCGCGCCACCCCAGCACTCCAGCGACAGCAATTGCGAGGTCATCCGGGACACGTGGGGCGCCACCGCGACGAGGTCCTTGCTGCGCACCCGGGTCGCGAGCAGTGACTGGTGGGCGTCGCGGAAGGTGGTGTCGGTGACGCCGACGCTGTTACGGGTCCGCAACCAGCGCGCGAAGCCTTCCGGACCCAACGCGAGGAGCTGGTGGCGGGATCCGGTAGGCGGTGGCGCGTCCAGGTCGGTCGGCGGCAGCTTGAACATCGGGTCGACCAGCTCAGGGGGCTCGCCGTGCGGCCGATTCACCGTCACGTCACCGAGATAGGTCAGCAACCGGGTGCCGCGGTCCGCGGACTGGCGCGTGGTGAGCAGGTACGGCCGCTGCTCGATGAACGAGGTGGTGACCTTGCCCACCTGCAAGTCCGGCTCGTCGAGCAGGGCGAGCAGGAACGGGATGTTGGTATGTACCCCGCGGATCCGGAACTCGGCGATCGCCCGGCGCGCCCGCAGCACGGCAGATCCCAGGTCTCGTCCCCGGCACGTCACCTTGACCAGCAAGGAATCGAAATGCGCGCTGATCTGCGCACCGGGATACACGGTGCCGCCGTCCAACCGAACTCCGGCGCCGCTGGCGGAGCGGTATGCGGTGACCGTGCCGATGTCCGGTCGGAAGTCGTTGGCCGGATCCTCGGTGGTAATCCGGCATTGCAGCGCGGCACCGTGCGGCACGATCGCGTCTTGCGACAATCCGAGGTCGGCCAGCGTCTCCCCCGCCGCGATTCGCAGCTGGCAGGCGACCAGGTCGATATCAGTGATCTCCTCGGTCACGGTGTGCTCGACTTGGATCCGCGGGTTCATCTCGATGAACACGTGATTACCAGCGCGGTCGACGAGGAACTCCACGGTGCCGGCATTGACGTAGCCGATCTGCCGGGCGAAGGCCACTGCATCGGCGCAGATGCGCGCCCGCAAATCGGGATCCAGATTCGGCGCGGGGGCGATCTCCACGACCTTCTGGTGGCGCCGCTGCACCGAGCAGTCTCGCTCGTATAGATGGATCACCTCGCCGGTCGGGTCGGCAAGAACCTGCACCTCGACATGCCGGGGGTCGATGACAGCCCGCTCCAGGAACACGGTCGGGTCGCCGAATGTCGATTCAGCCTCGCGGGAGGCGGCCTCCAGCGCATCGCGCAGGCCGCGAGGCGAGGTGACCCTGCGCATGCCACGCCCGCCACCGCCGGCAATAGCCTTGACGAAAATCGGAAACTCGATCCCGTCCGCGGCGGCCATCAGTTCGTCGATGTCGGCGGACGGGGCACCGGACTGCAACACCGGAACTCCGGCGTCGCGCGCCGCGGCCACTGCACGCGACTTGTTGCCAGCCAGCGCCAGCACCGCAGGTGGCGGCCCGACGAAGGTAATGCCGGCCTGCTGGCAGGCCGTGGCCAGCTTCGGGTTCTCCGACAGGAAGCCGTAGCCGGGATAGATGGCGTCGGCCCCGGCGCGCTCGGCCGCCCGGATGATCTCTTCCACCGAGAGATAGGCCCGGACCGGATGGCCCTTCTCGCCGATTTCGTAGGCCTCGTTGGCCTTGAGCCGGTGTTCGGAGTTGCGATCCTCGTGGGGAAACACCGCCACCGTTTGACAACCCAGTTCGTAGGCGGCACGAAACGCCCGGATCGCGATCTCCCCACGGTTGGCGACCAGCACCTTGTTGAACACGTGCTAGCTCCCTTCACCGACCGGTCGACCCGGGATCGGTTACCGGGTTCACCACCTCGATCATCGCAGGTGATGCGGCTGCTGGGGATGCTGGAATGCGCCGGGTGCGGCGCCTGCCCCATACGAGCGCCAGAGGGGGTATCAAGGAGGTGGCAAACCGGAAAGGACGCGGCCATGGGCGAAGTGCCATACCACCATTACCACCGCTGGCGGGTGGCACGGCGACCGTTCGGTCTGCTGCTGGTGCTGCTGGGTGCGGCGGCGCTGGCCAGCGCTGGTGTGATCGCTCTCACTCTGCTCACCGTGCTGGTGACCGTCGGGCCGCCGATGCTGGCGGCAGTGGGCGCGGTCACCGTCGCGCGGCATGTGCGCCGCCGCCGGGTAGCCTCGCGCCAGCAGCCGGAAGTGGCGCCATCACCTCCCGCCTCACCGGTTCCTGCCCCGCCGGCCCCGGATTGGCCGACTACCCGGGCCCGGTTCGCCCAGTTACGCAGTGAGTACGGCCAGTTCGAATGCGACCCGCTAGCAGTGCTGCGGCTGCCAGCGCTGACGGACGTCGCCGTGCCATCCACCGGCCGATTCGTGGACGCGTTCGCTGAGGCCCAGGCATTGGACACCGACACCGAGCCACCGGCCGCGCACCACGCACGCTTCGCCACCGCAGTGGACCAAGCCTGGCGCGCCTGGCACGCCGCCCGCGACGCGGCGGAACGTATCCGGCTGGCCGGCATCCCTGCGCCGGAGCGCGCCACGGTGCAGCGGGCGATCAAACTACTCACCATGGCCCGGGATTCCGACCACGACGCTGAGCGCATCGCCGCTTACGCGAAAGCACGAGCGGAGCTGGCCAAACTGGACCGCAGCGGGATATTGCGGTTGCCGCCCGCCGCGGCCGCCGCGCTGGATGTCGCCGCCCGCGGCCAGCTGCCTCCCGCCGCGGCGAGCTAGGAACGGACCCGTTCCCCGGTAATGAGAAGTAGCTCAGTGGCGGCGGTCTCGGCGTCCAGGCGGCTGAGCTGGCGCGGCTCAACTCCGACGTGACCCCGTTTGCCATGCGGATCATTGACGGCAGCATCACGCCTGGCGAGCAGTACGAATTTGCCGATCGGCTAGTGGACTGGGCCCCTCGTTCCACGAGCGGGCTAATAGTATTGCGCATGTGATCGAGAGGGATATCCTCGCCACAGGCACAAATGGGAACGGCCAAATAAAACGTCGCCCACAGTGGGGAACAGCCACTTCGGGATGACGCTCCAGTCGTTCTTCAGTCGCCACGTCCATGCTGTCGCCAAATCAGCGGCTCATCGGCGAGGCGGCCGGTAGCCAGTCGGAGCTAGCAACCGGAGAAGTGGACGGGCCTCCAGTCCCTCTCGACGGCCTCGCTGCGGCTGCAAGGGACCGCGACGGGTACCCGCCGACAAGGGGGCGGCGGGTACCCGTCGCCCCCTTCAATGACGACATTGACTCATCCGCTGCGGACTTCACGCGTTCCCACGATGGCGGTGTGATCGCTGTGCGGGTAAACCCAAACCGGAACGTCGAGTGTGGGGGGACCGCGGATGCGTACACGTCGATTCAGCACCGCCCTTGCTACCGGGTTGCTGCTCGGGGCAGGCCTGATCACCGGGGTCGTGGCTCCGGCGCAGGCCGCGACGCAACTGCAGCCGGGCGCCAAGGCACCAGTGGTACAGGGCTACGGCGGCGCGGTGGTCTCGGACACCGCGGAGTCGACACAGGCTGGGCTGGATGTGTTGGGCAAGGGCGGCACCGCAGCCGATGCCGCGGTCGCGGTGGCCGCCACGCTTGGTGTGACCGACCCTTACGTCGCCGGTATCGGTGGTGGTGGCTACTTCGTGTACTACGACGCGCGTACCGGTCGGGTGTCCACGATCGACGGGCGGGAGATCGCGCCGGCTGCCGCCGGACCGTCGATGTTCATCGACCCGACGACCGGGCAGCCACTGCCGTTGCCGGACGCAGTGACCAGCGGGCTGTCCGTCGGGGTACCCGGCACGCTGGCCACCTGGGAACGGGCGCTGGCCCGATGGGG
>DASQVB010000367.1:0-6629 GCA_035640975.1 Pseudonocardiaceae bacterium | reverse complement strand
CGTACAGAAGGTCGATCAGCCCGAGGAGCTGCTGCCGTTCCTGCGTCAGCTGGGCCGCGACCACCGCAAGTTCGGCGTGCTGACGCCGCACTACGAAGCGATGGGCACCGCGCTGATCCTCGCCTTGAAGCAGTACTCAGGTCAGGCGTGGAACCCTCAGGTGGAAAAGGCGTGGACGGACGCCTACAGCTTGATCGCCAGGACGATGCTGGAGGCCGCCGATGAAGACCGCGACCCTGCATGGTGGACCGCCCAGGTCATCGACCATCAGCGGCTGACGTGGGATCTGGCCGTGGTGCGGGTGCAGCCCGACCGGCCGGTGCCCTACCGGGCCGGGCAGTACGTCAGCGTGGAGGTACCTCAGCGGCCGCGGTTGTGGCGCTACCTGTCTCCGGCGAACGCTCCGCGCCCGGACGGCGCGATCGAGTTCCACATCCGCGCGGTGCCGCAAGGCTGGGTCAGCCGGTCGATCGTCGGCCATACCCAGGTCGGTGACACCTGGCGGATCGGCTCACCGATGGGACGCATGACGGTGGATCGGCAGTGCGGCCGAGACGTGCTGATGGTCGCCGGCGGCACCGGAGTGGCCCCCATGCGCGCCATCCTCGAGGAACTCACCAGTTGGGGCACCAACCCGAACGTGACCATGTTCGTCGGCAGCCGTATCCGTGAAGACCTCCATGACCTCGACACGCTGACCGCGATGACCATCACCAATCCCTGGCTGCGGGTGATCCCGGTGCTGGAGTCGCGCCCGAGAGAGGCCGGAATCGAGCACGGGACGCTCGCCGATGTGGTCACCCGGTACGGCGCCTGGGCAGATCGGGACGTGCTGGTCTGCGGCTCCCCGGCGATGATCAGAGCCACGGTGTCCCGGATGCTCGTCGCCGGCACCCCGCTGGATCGGATCTTCTACGACCCGTTCACCGTCGACTAGAGCCGTTGCGAGCGCGCGTTGGTAGCCGTTGAGAGCAGCCTTAACCGGAGTTGGCGGTACTTGAAGAGCTACCTACGGGGGCGCCAGATGACCAGTGCTGTTTCGGTGCGGGGGTGCACCGGTACCAGATCGCGCCGGTAGGAGGCGTGCACGGCCGCGGCCGCCTGCTCGGCGGCGGCCTGCGCGTGAGCCAGCTCGGTACGCGCCTCGCCCAGTTCCGCAGCGAGCTCAGCCACCCTGGAGCGCAGCGCCTCCACCTGGTTCTCCAGGTCGATGATCCGCTTGATCCCAGCCAGGTTGACCCCGTGCTCCTGGGACAGCCGCTGCACCTCCTGCAGCAGCGCGATGTCGCGCGCCGAATACCGGCGGCCACCTCCAGGGCTACGGCCAGGCGAGACCAGGCCCAGCCGGTCATAGCCGCGCAGGGTCTGCGCGTGCATCCCAGCCAGCTCAGCCGCGACGGAGATCACAAAGATCGGAGTGTCCTGGTCCGCTCCTGGCGGGGTCGGAACGATCATCGCGCCGCTCCCTAACTCTGTGCACGGGTGAACAGGTTGGCTCGCGGGTCTTGCCCTGCAGTGGCCTGAGCGTAGGCCTCCAGGGCGTCTTTCGCCGCTCGATCCAGTTTGGCCGGTACCTCGACCTGCAGAGTCACCAGCAGATCCCCGGACCGCCCCTGCCGCCTGGTGATGCCCTTGCCGCGCACCCGCAGCGTGCGACCGTTGGCAGTGCCGGCCGGAACCTTGAGCGACACGGTGCCGTCCATGGTGGGCACGGTCAGCGTCGTGCCCAAGACGAGTTCGGGAAACGACACCGGCACCACCAGCGTGAGATCGTCACCGGAGCGACCGAACACCGGATGTGGGGTCACGTGCACCAGCACATAGAGGTCACCGGCAGGTGCGCCATGCATACCCGGCTCACCCTGTCCAGCCAGCCGGATCCGCTGACCATCCGCGACCCCGGCGGGGATCCGCATGGTCAGCGTGCGGTGCCGGTTTGACACCCCCCGCCCGCCACACTCGGCACACGGGTCATCGATGATCCGTCCCGTCCCGCGGCAGTCCCGGCACGGCTCCGAAAAAGCGAACGCTCCCTGGCTGCGGGTGACCAGTCCGGTGCCGCTGCACACCGAGCAGACCCGGGGAACGGTGCCAGCGCGGGCTCCGGATCCGCCGCAGCTCCCGCAGCTTGCCGGGCTGGACAGCCGCAGCGGCACGGTGGCGCCATGAACCGCCTCGGCGAAGTCGATCCGGACCTCGGTCTCGACGTCGGTACCGCGCCGCGGACGGCTGGCCCCGGCGGTGCCGGCGCCGCGGTTGGCGAACAGCCCGCCGAGCAGGTCACCGAGACCGCCCGCATCGTTACCACGACCAGCAGCGTTGCCGAACAGGTCACCGAGGTCGAACCCACCCGCGCCGCCTGGGCTGCCGAACCCGCCACCGGGTCGGAAGCCCCCGTTGAACAGGCTGCGCGCCTCGTCGTACTGCTTGCGCTTCTCGGGGTCCGACAGCACACCGTAGGCCTCGGACACCGCCTTGAAGCGCGCCTCAGCGCGAGTGTCCCCGGGATTGGCGTCCGGATGCAGCTTGCGGGCCAGCTTGCGGTACGCCCGTTTGATGTCGTCGCCAGACGCGGTGGAGGAGACACCCAGCTCCGCGTAGAAATCCTTTTCGATCCACTCCCGTGCGCTCACCGGACACCTCCTCCCTGGATCAGTTCTCCTGCAACGGCTCAGCGCCGCCGGACCATGCGGCGTCACCGGACATAGCCGCGTCTGAAGACGCCTGCGCCGGCTCGGTAATTCCCGACGTCTCCGCAGCCGGCTCGGCATCGGTCACTGACACCATCGCCGGGCGTAGCACCCGCTCGCCGAGGCGATAGCCGCGACGCAGCACGGCGGTGACGGTCGGCTCATGGACGTCCGGGGAGGTGTCGTGATGCACGGCCTCGTGCACACCTGGGTCGAAGCCGTCACCGATGGCCCCGAAGGCTTCCAAGCCATGCGCCTGCAGCCCGGCCACCAGCTTGTCCGCGACGGCCTTGAACGCTCCGGACAAGTCGCCGTGCTCCTGCGCCCGCTCGATGTCATCGAGCACGGTGAGCAGCTCACCGGCAACCTGCGCCTTGGCCAAAGCGATCGTGAGCTGGCGGTCGCGCTCCACCCTGCGGCGGTAGTTGCTGTACTCGGCGGAGATGCGCTGCAGATCCGCGGTCCGTTCCTCCACTTGGGTCTGCAACGCATCAAGCTCGGCGGTATCTGCCGGCACACCGGCAGCCGGGACGCCAGTGCCACCGTCGTCGACCTGGAGGCCGCCACCGGCGAGCTGCTCGCCCGCCGGTGGGACCCGAATCTCACCCGTCACCGGATCGATCCTCCGCTTGTCTCGAATGACGACTCTGGGTTGCTCCTCGCCAGCGGTGCCGTCGCCGGCATCCCGCCAGCTCACCTCTTGGCACTCCCCGGCTCATCGTCGACAATCTCGGCATCGACGACGTCGTCAGCCCCCCCCGAGGCGGCAGTTGTCGCGGACCCATCGGGCGACGCACCATCGCCGGCCGTCGCAGAGTTCGCGGCCTGGTCCTTGTACAGCGCCTGACCCATCGCCTGGGATTCGGTGGCCAGCTTCTCCATCGCCGCCCGGATCGCCGCGGTGTCGGTGCCCTTGAGCGCAGTCTGGGCCTCACCCAGCGCGGCGTTCACCTGGTCCTTGACCTCAGTCGGCAGCTTGTCGTCGTTGTCCTTGATGAACTTCTCGGTCTGGTAGACCAGCGACTCGGCCTGGTTGCGGGTCTCGGCCTCCTCCCGGCGCAGCCGGTCCTCCTCGGCGTGCTCCTCCGCGTCACGCATCATCCGGTCGATGTCTTCCTTGGGCAGCGCGGACCCGCCGGTGATGGTCATGGCCTGGCTCTTGCCGGTACCCATGTCCTTGGCCGACACGTTGACGATGCCGTTGGCATCGATGTCGAAGGTGACCTCGATCTGCGGCATGCCGCGGGGCGCGGGCGGCAGCCCGGTCAGCTCGAACATGCCGAGCTTCTTGTTGTAGGCCGCGATCTCCCGCTCGCCCTGGAACACCTGGATCTGCACCGACGGCTGGTTGTCGTCAGCGGTGGTGAAGATCTCTGAGCGCTTGGTGGGGATGGTCGTGTTGCGCTCGATGAGCTTGGTCATCACGCCACCCTTGGTCTCGATGCCCAGCGACAGCGGGGTGACATCGAGCAGCAGGACGTCCTTGACCTCACCTTTGAGCACTCCGGCTTGCAGAGCGGCACCGACTGCGACGACCTCGTCCGGGTTGACACCCTTGTTCGGCTCCTTGCCGCCGGTGAGCTCCTTGACCAGGTCGTGCACCGCCGGCATCCGGGTGGAGCCACCGACGAGCACCACGTGATGAATCTGCCCGACCGAGATGCCGGCGTCCTTGATCACGTTGCGGAACGGGGCCCGGCAACGATCCAGCAGGTCGGCGGTGATCCGCTGGAACTCGGCACGCGACAGTGTCTCGTCGAGGAACAGCGGGTTCTTGTCGGCATCAACGGTGATGTAAGGCAGGTTGATGGCCGCGGTGGACTGGCTGGAGAGCTCGATCTTGGCCTTCTCGGCGGCTTCGCGCAGCCGCTGCATGGCCATCTTGTCCTTCTTGAGGTCGATGCCCTGCGACGCGCGGAACTTCTCGACCAGCCAGTTGATGATCCGCTCGTCCCAGTCGTCTCCACCGAGGTGGTTGTCGCCGGAAGTGGCGCGGACCTCGACCACTCCTTCGCCGATCTCCAGCAGCGACACGTCGAACGTGCCACCACCGAGGTCGAACACCAGGATGGTCTGTTCCTTCTCGCCCTTGTCCAGGCCGTAGGCGAGCGCGGCCGCGGTGGGCTCATTGACGATCCGCAGCACGTTGAGGCCCGCGATCTGACCGGCCTCCTTGGTGGCCTGGCGCTGGGCGTCCTCGAAGTAGGCCGGCACGGTGATCACCGCGTCGGTCACGTCCTCACCGAGGTAGGCCTCGGCGTCGCGCTTGAGCTTCATCAGCACCCGAGCGCTGATCTCCTGCGCGGTGTACTTCTTTCCATCGATGGTGGTTGACCAGCTCGACCCCATGTGTCGCTTGACCGAGCGGATGGTCCGGTCCACGTTGGTGACCGCCTGGTTCTTGGCGGACTGACCGGTGAGCACCTCGCCGTTCTTGGCGAAGGCGACCACCGAAGGCGTGGTGCGCGAGCCCTCCGAGTTGGCCACCACTGTGGGCTCGCCGCCCTCGAGGACGGCCACGACGGAGTTGGTGGTCCCTAGATCGATGCCGACCGCACGAGCCATGTGAGCAACCCTTTCAGACTTGACTGGGACTGACTCAAGCTACCTTGAGTGGATCCCGCTCAACCTATCCGATGGGTCTAACGGTCAGTACGCCAGTCATGTTCCCTGCCCGGCTCTTAACATGAACGGTCCTGTGCTTCGCTGCTTCGAAGTCGACCGTGGAGAGGGTATGACGCCTGGACGCACCGAGGGGCGAGTGCTCGTCGGCGTCGTGCTGGTGGCCCTCGTCTGGTCGGGTATCGCGCCGGTCGACCGCCTCACCTGGCTGATGGAGGTCGGGTGGGTGCTGGTCGGGCTGCCTGTGGTGCTGTGGGGATGGCGCCGGTTCCCGCTCACCCGGTTGCTCTGCTGGCTGCTGGCCCTGCACGCATGCGTGCTGCTCTACGGCGGGCATTACACCTACGCCGAGACGCCACTCGGCGACTGGCTCCGTGACACCTTCACCCTGTCTCGCAACAACTACGACCGGCTCGGCCATTTCGTCCAGGGCTTCGTCCCCGCGATCCTGGTCCGCGAGATCCTGCTGCGACGGACCCCGCTGCGGCCGGGTGGCTGGCTATTCGTCCTGGTGAGCAGTGTCTGTCTGGCGTTCAGCGCCTGCTTCGAGTTCATCGAGTGGTGGTCGGCGTTGGCGCTGGGCGCGGCGGCCGACGCGTTCCTCGCCACCCAGGGTGATGTCTGGGACACCCAATGGGACATGTTGCTGGCCCTGATCGGCGCGGTGCTGGCGCAGGTACTGCTTTCCCGTCTGCACGATCACCAGCTCGCAGCGTCGCCGCCTGCGCTACGACGTCGGTCGCTGGAGCTGCATCTATGACGGGCCGACCGCGATCTGGCGACGGCGCACCTCATCGGGGGTGTGGCGCTGGTGGTCAAGGTGTTAGCTGCGGGGGAAGGAAGCGGCACCAACGAACGAAAGGTGCGGTTTTCGTTGATCGAGTGACGTGCGAACGCCACGGTGTCGTCGCAGACGACGCAGCGGATCACGCTAACCCTCAATCCTCGACGCCATGGGGTCGCCAGCAAGCCCCTGATCCTTGGGACCTCCGGCTCCCAGCCGAGGCTCTCGTGACCGGTTCATGGAGCCGAAGTCCTTGCGTCCTGGCGCGCGTGGACCCGATAGCCACCGCTGCTCTTGCTGATGAGTTGCGGGGTGCGTTGGGGGACTGGACTCCCCAGGTGCCCCCGGGGTAGCCGAGCGCGCCGAAGAACGGTCATCGGGTCAGCGAGTGTGCACGGCAGTGAATACATTGCGCATCAGCGCCGGACACCCGTGCAAGAGAGACGGACACGCCAGGGTTAGTCGAGTAGGTGGTCGAAGTCTCCGTTCTTGGCGCCGGCGATGAAGGCGGCCATCTCGTGCTGGTTGAAGAC
>DASQVB010000366.1:0-3154 GCA_035640975.1 Pseudonocardiaceae bacterium | reverse complement strand
CCTTATCCTCCGGCGACTGATACTCCATGACCGGCGTGATCTCACCGACCAAGTACAGACCCTGCGGAAACCACTGATCAAAATCAGCTGGCAATCGCAGGTTCCGTGGCGCACCCATGATCACATTCCCTCTTCCTGTCTCGTGCCCTGCCGCACATCGCCACAGGACATCCAACTCTGTCATCTCAACTAGCTAACTATCGATCAAGGAGTCCGTGACGCCACGACTGGGTGATTGATGGCTCTGCTAGCTCACGCGGTACTGTCTGCCCATGAAACTGGACCAGGCCGACCGACGACCCGCCTACCAGCGCGTCGCTGACGAGCTACGCCACGCCATCGCCACCGGCACCTACCAACCCGGCGACCAGCTGCCCACCCTCGCCGAACTCACCACCCGATACGGCAGCGCAGTCATGACCGCACGCGACGCCATCCGACACCTCACCACAGAAGGACTCGTCGTCTCCCGCCAAGGCAAAGGCGCATACGTCCTCCGCCAACCCAGCGCGGAGGAGTCCATCACCATCGCCGAACTTCTCAATCTTCTTAACCGAGTCAGCTGCTCCGTGGACGACCTCACGGAGCGGATGGCCGTGGTCGAGCGGAAGCTTGCCGATCGCCAGCATTCAACCGCTGCTCCACAGCAGCCATCCGAC
Organism: Pseudonocardiaceae bacterium; assembly: GCA_035640975.1. Taxonomy (GTDB): domain Bacteria; phylum Actinomycetota; class Actinomycetes; order Mycobacteriales; family Pseudonocardiaceae. Next base: position 2,495 of record DASQVB010000366.1, on the reverse strand, counting down.
GACTAAGACCCGCCACCTTCTCCCCCAACTCCTCAGCAGCTGCCAGGACGGCTCGCCACTGCTCATCAGTGACTCGTGCAGCGCCGTCCATGCGCGGTGACTTGCTCATTTCGATTGCCTCTGCTTTCCCTGTTCCCAGCCTGATCACAGATTTCCGGCGGTGCCGACCTCGCCGCACGTCGCTGGGAGCACGACCGCTGGTCCCGGGATCGATTGCTCGCACTGCTGGGCGAACCGCAGCGCCGCAGCCGCCAGCATCCGCGCGAACTGCGCCGCCAACTCCGTACTGCCCGGCTCGTCATCGACCTGAATGGACAGTGCGCTACCAGTACCGATGTCGGCCACGAGCTGCGGGCGACGCAGCTCATCCGTCACAACCCGCGCCGCATCGCCGAACCTCGGACGAACCACCACAGACAGCGGCATGGCTGCCTCCTCTCATCTGCTCGGTGGCGGGTGATTCCACGCCGCGCTCAGCGTGCGGGCTACCCTGGCCACCAGGCCAGCAGATGCGGCATGCGCGCATCACATGCGCATATTCAGGAGGTGGCTCGGTCGGTGGAGACGTTCGGCGACACCTTGCGGCGCCTCCGCACCCAGGTCGGCCTCAAGCAAGGTGATCTCGCCAAACAAGCCAATTGGAGTCAAAGCCAGATCAGCCGCGCCGAACAGAATTCATTTTTGCCCGATGAAGGCACTGTGGAACGGCTGGACGGTGCACTCAACGCCAACGGCCAGCTCATCGCCGCGTACGCCACGACGAAGACGCCCGAACTAACGTTACTGCAGCCAGGGCGCGATCCCCTGGTCTTTAGCGACCTCATCCGCAAGATCCATCGCACCGACGTCGGTCGGGACACCATCGACCAACTCAACGTCATCACCGAGCAGCTGTGCTGCGAATACGTCTCTCGACCCGCCGACGAACTCCGCGCCGACGCACACCACCAGCTGGAATACGTCCAGCAGCTCCTCCAAGGACCCACCAGGCTCGTCGAGCACCGTGAACTGCTGGTGATCGCCGGATGGCTGTCCCTACTCATCGGCTGCCTGAACTACGACCTCGGCCTAGCCCGGCACGCCGAAACCGCCCGCACCGCAGCCTTCCAACTCGGCCGCGAAGCCGGCCACGGCGAAATCGTCGCCTGGTCCTTCGAAATGAGCGCATGGTTCGCACTCACCCAAGGCCGACTGCGCTCAGTCCCCGACTACGTCGACGCCGGCATCAACGCCGCACCCCACGCCTCCGTCGCAGTCCAACTCGCCGCCCAGGCCGCCAAAGCACACGCCCGCATGGGCAACCCCAGCGACGTACGGCGCGCGCTCGACCACGGCGCCCGACTACTCGGTGAGCACGAGCACCCCTCACGACCGGACAACCACTTCGTCATCGACCCCACCAAGTGGGACTTCTACGCTATGGACTGCTACCGCATCGCCGGCGACAACCCCCGCGCCTCCGAAAACGCCCAAGAAATCCTCCGACTATCCGCCCGCCCCGACGGCACCGACCGCAGCCCCATGCGCGCCAGCGAAGCCAGACTCACCCTCTCAATTGTCTCCCTACGAGACGACGACATCGACAACGCCACCGACTGGGCACACAAAGCGTTCAGCACCGACCGCAGGTCGATCAACAGCCTCTCCACCGTCGTCGACGAGCTATATCATGAAGCCCGCGCCCAGTACGGCGATGATCCCGCGATCAGCGCACTAAACAACGTAATCGCTTCCTTCTACGCCTCCATCAGCCACAAGTAACAGACACTCGAACTGCTAGTCCGTCACCTTCAGCACTGCTTACTGGTCATCCTAGGGTCAAGATCGGAACCACCAGCCGCCGTCATCACGATCTTGGGCTCGCCACGCTCGACCGTTGAGCACCGCACGGTAGCGCTGCTCAACGACCCAGTCTCAAGCGTTGTCGAGTCTCAGGAGATGCTTGACACTCCGGTCTCAGGACATCTTTGACAGTGGCCGTGATCGGTTGTCCCATCGCTCGTCCTTTGTAGAGGGTGAGCGGTGGGGAGGCCGGGATTGGCCCTGGTTCAGTTGTCTGTTGTCGAGCAGCGTTATCGGGCGGTGTTGGTGGTGCAGGCCGGTGAGCCGGCAGACCAGGTGGCCGCGCAGTTCGGGGTGTCGCGTCAGACGGTGCAGAACTGGTTGCGCCGCTATCGCGCTGATGGCCTGGCCGGTTTGGCGGATCGGTCCCGGCGACCGCGGGGGTGTCCGAGTCAGACAGCACCGGAGGTGGAGGCGGTGATCTGTGAGCTGCGCCGGGAACATCCCCGCTGGGGTGCCCGGCGCATCGCCCACGAACTGGCCCGCACGGGCGCGGCCTCGGCGCCCTCGCGGATCACGGTGCATCGGGTGCTGGCCCGCCATGGGCTGGTGGTGCCCCGATCACGGTGGCGCAAGCGGGAGACCTACCGGCGCTGGGAACGCGAGAAACCGATGGCGCTGTGGCAAATCGACATTGTCGGTGGTGTCTTCCT
>DASQVB010000365.1:0-14985 GCA_035640975.1 Pseudonocardiaceae bacterium | reverse complement strand
CACGAGATCGCCGTCCAGTCTGACGCCTGCATTGGCCAGCGCGAACAACGGGACGACGACGTAGCTGCTCCACGGCACCAGCAGCGCGCCGATCCGCTCGTTCGGCGACACTGCCCGCTCGACGGAGAGCTTGGCCGCCCGCGCCAGCGCAGGTTGCGGTGACTGGCGGAATGCCCGGGCCAGCGCGCCGGCCTGCTCAACCTCGGTCCGACGTGGCGGGTACGCGCTGACCAGCAGCCCGAGCACGACGCCGCCGATGGTGGCGTGCACCCCTGACGCGTGCATGGCCAGCCACATCACGACGCCGACCGCGAAGTAGGCCGGACCGCGCCACACCTGCAGCCGGGTGAGTGCGATGAAGGCCAGCACGCACAGCGCCGCCACGCCGAGCGCGCCGAGATCCAGGTTCTCGGAGTAGAAGACCGCGATGGCGGACAGCGCTCCGATGTCGTCGACCACTGACAGCGAGAGTAGGAAGACGCGGAGCTGCGTGGGGACGTGCCGGCCGAGCAACGCCAGCGCCCCCAGCACGAAGGCCGTGTCGGTGGCCATGGGGATGCCCCAACCGACCGCTCCCGCACTGCCGGCGTTGATCGCGAGGTAGATCAGCGTCGGCACGACAAGACCCGCGACGGCCGCCAGCGCGGGCAGGGTGAGCCGGCTGCGTTGGGTCAATTCGCCCATCGACAGCTCGCGCCGGACCTCCATCCCCAGCAGGAAGAAGAAGAACACCATCAGGCCGTCGTTGACCCAGTGCCGCAGGTCCACGGCGATCTCCGCCGCGCCCAGCCGCAGCGAGAACTCCGTAGACCACAGCGCCTCGTACGAGCCGCCCCACGGCGAGTTCGCCCAGGCGAGGGCCAGTAGGGTGACCGCGACGAGCAGCCCGGCACTGGCTGGTTCGGTGCGCAGGAACCGGCGCACGGGCCCGGACAGCTGCGCTAAAAGATTGACCGAGCCCGCTCGCGACGTCCCACTGGACGAGGTGCTCATCGCGGACCCGCCGCCCGCGCCGATTCAGACGTACAATATGTGCTGTGTCGGATGTCCAACTCCGGCTCCTCATACCTTGCCAGTGAACCGATCAGGCTGATGATCTCCTGATGGGGAGATTAACGCCGTCCTGTTCCCTGGCCGGTCGACCACAAGGGCGGCCGGCTGCCGACGAGGTGGACGCCAGAACCCTGACTTCGGCGCGCAGAGCCAGGACGTGCTGCGCGGTGCACTTGAGGACGCGCGCGGTGGTGCGGTACCCGAGATCGCGGATGGGCCTGGTGTGCAGCGCAGCGCGACAGCTGATCTGGGCGCCGAACACGTGCCGAGGCCGAGAGGGCACCCTACGAGGCGGAACAGGGAACCGGCCGCTCATCCAACGACTTGGGCCTACGGTCTATCCCGCAGCGGCGTCGACGGCTCACGTGGTCTGGTCGTCAACTGGCCGGCCTAGAAGCCGGCCGAGGACACGAAGACGGTGTCACCCGGGCCGACGTCGAACCCTCAGATTTGGCCAACGAATCAGCTCGTAATGAAGGCGCGCAGATCTGCGTTGAACTCCTGCTCGTGGGCACCTGTCAACCCATGCGGCGCACCCGGGTAGATCTTGAGCGTTGCGTTCGGCACGATTTTTGACGACTTCAAGGCCGAGGCCTGAATCGGCACGATCTGGTCGTCGTCGCCGTGCAGGATAAGGGTAGGGACGTCGATCCTCTTCAGGTCCTCAGTCAGATCCGTTTCCGAGAAGGCCTTGACGCAATCGTAGGCCCCCTTGATGCCGACAGTCATTGACATCAACCAGAACGCGTCCCGCGCGCCCTGTGAGACGTTTGACCCGTCCCTGTTGGCGCCGAAGAACGGAAAGGCTAGGTCGCGGTAGAACTGCGACCGATCGGCGAGAACCCCGGCCCGGATCTGGTCGAACGGCTCGATCGGCAGGCCTTCAGGATTGGCATCGGTCTTGAGCATCAGCGGTGGAATCGCACCCAGCAACACTACTTTGGCAACCCTCGATGTGCCATGCCTGCCGACGTAGCGGGTGACCTCACCGCCACCGGTCGAATGTCCAACCAGCACGATGTCGGTGAGGTCGAGAGCTTCGATCACAGCGGCTAGGTCATCTGCGTAGTGGTCCAGGTCGTTGCCCTCCCATGGCTGGCTGGACCGACCGCCCCCGCGCCGATCATGCGCTACCGCCCGGAAGCCGTGCGATGCAACGAAGTTGGCCGACCCATCCCACACATCGGCGGTGAGCGGCCAACCATGACTGAAGACAACGGGCTGGCCGCTGCCCCAATCCTTGTAAAAGATTTCGGTGCCGTCGGTGGTAGTGACTGTGGGCATGACGCACTCCTCTCAAGAGTTAGGTGCCAACCGATCAAGATCGGTTGAGTCTGACCCTGTCAGACTGGCATGACGCTGCGTCCGCCAGTGGGTTAACTTTCGACTCCGTCCTCTCCAGGGCTGGAGTCTTCGGACTTGCCGGGGCGCTTCACGCCACGTCGTGAGACCGGCTTGACCGGGTTTTGCCACGCGTCTTCGCGACGTTTGACGAACGGGTAGCTGGCTCTGGGAGCGGTTTGTACGCGTGGTGGGACTGGCGATGGGATGCCACACCAGCCCCAGCGTGCACGATCTGTGAGCAGCTGGAGTCTCATGACCTCCGGCACGCCGCTGCACGAGCCGGGTACTGGGGCGCGTATAGGGCGCGACTAACCGTGAACAGCGGGATTCGTTCTGACACCGCCGGTCACATCGGGGGTCAGCCCACGATCGCGTCCGTGCTGGTCAGGGACCGTTTCCTATCGCACACCGCGCAGGCGTGGCGAAACACCGAGCGGGCGAACTTCAGCGCAGCGCTGCGCGGGGTCCGGGCTTGCAAACACCTGATTCCAGTCCAATGTGTACTCACCCAGGACGTCGTCTCACCGGGCACCGGGAGGGGAAGCGGCCATCCGCGCGAAGCCTTCCGGCGCCGGGTGCGCGTAGGCGTAAAACGCCGCGTTGCCGTAGCGCTCGTCACCGGGCCACCAGCCGACGGTGACCTCTTGCGCGTCCATCGCGTTGCGCATGATGAAATCATCAGGGCACGTGTCGTCCTTCGCATCGAGATTGGAAGAGGCAGCACGCCGCGGAAGGCGCGAAATCGATGGCCACCGACGCCGCGAGTCCCCGTCCTGCGATGATCCGGGCGAGCAGCCCGCCAAAGGAGTGCCCGATAACGACGGCTTCGTCGTCAGGTTTGTGATCACCTCGCAGAACGCCTGGCACGGGCCACTCGGGCAGCCATTGCCCAGGTGATCGCGTTCCTCCGCGACGCGTTGAGCACCATCTGACCCGTTCTCGGGTCCACGAACCGGCTCGGCCACCGGCCGGTTGCTCAGCGGCCGAGCCGGCGCGGATATACCCAAGCCATCCAGCCTTTACTCTCATTGAATAATCGAAATAAAGGAGAACATCATGACCCCGACTGATGACATCACCATCATCTTGGTCCACGGCGCTTTCGCTGAATCATCTAGCTGGAACGGCATCATTGAACGCTTCCAAGCCGACGGGGAACGGGTACTGGCCGCCGCCAACCGGGATGCTTATCACGAACGCGGCCGCACGCCACGACCGCGTACTCGGGCTGGTCTACATCGCCGGCTTCGCGCGTTTCGGTCAACACGAAAGCGCCCAGCTCAGCCTCCACCATCCGCTCATCGGTATGTGGCAAACCAGCCACGGTTCCATCACGGTGACCTCGAACCGCGACCGGCCTGGTGCATCCGTCACCAAGCCTCACTCGCTCGCCTGTCCACGCAGCTGCTCCTGCCGGTGCGGGCTCCGGTCAATCGTCGGCTTCCGGGATCGGTTCACCTCTCATGGCGGCGGCGAGGCGCAAGTAGGGTGCAGCTTCAGTCTGCCTACTCTGGCGTTGCAGCGTCCTCCCGAGCAGCAGGTGTGCGTATGCCTCGGCCGGATCCTGCTCGAGCACCGTGCGCAACTCGGCCTCGGCCCGCCGCAGCTGCGCGGAGCGGTAGTAAGCACGCGCCAGTAGCAGTCTGGTCGCCACCTCGTCGGGGACCTCCGTCACCAGCTCGGCCAGCAACCGGGAGGCGGTGATGAAGTCGCCAGCGTCAAAGAATAGCTGCGCACGCTCGAAGTGCTCCGCCAACGTTTCCACTGGGCATCATCTCCTGAATCCCATGCAGGAACGACATACCGGAGGGTCAAAATACCCCCACCGTTGTGGTCGCGGTGACTCGCTCGCGCGGTGCCATGGCTCACAAGCGCACGCCGAAATGCTGCGCTCCACCATCTCGGCTCCTCAGTGGGTGCTGGCCCGGTGTCCGGCATGGAAATACCTCCGTGATGAGTGGTCGGGTCGGGTCGGCTCGTAGTAGGCGGGCACGGAGTCAGCGTTCGCTGTCCAGGTCGTTCATCAGCGGTGCGGGATACCGGTCGCCGGCCGCGGCACCGGCCGGGACGGCCTGCTCGATCGCGGTCATATCGGCCGGGCTGAGGGTGAGGTCCGCGGCAGCCAGGGCCTCGGTCAGGCGGTCCCGGCGGCGGGCGCCGACCAGGGGCACGATGTCGTTGCCCTGGGCGGCGACCCAGGCGATCGCGACCTGGGCGACGGTGGCGCCCTTGGCCTCGGCGACTGTGCGCAACGCGTCCACCAAGGCCAGGTTCCGCTCGAGGTTCTCGCCCTGGAAGCGCGGGCTGAAACCACGGAAGTCGGTCCCGGACGACTGCCGGTCGGTGTTCCAGTGCCCGGAGATCAAGCCTCGGGACAGTACCCCGTAGGCGGTGATCCCGATGCCGAGTTCCCGGGCGACGGGCAGAATTTCGGCTTCGATTCCCCGGGACAGCAGCGAGTACTCGATCTGCAGGTCCGCGATCGGGTGCACGGCCTGGGCGCGGCGCAAGGTGTCGGCGCCGACCTCGGACAGGCCGATGTGCCGGACATGCCCAGCTTGGACGAGTTCAGCAATGGCGCCGACGGTGTCCTCGATCGGCACCTGCGGGTCCAGCCGCGCGGGCCGGTAGATGTCGATGTGGTCGGTGCCCAACCGGCGCAGGCTGTAGGCGGCGAAGTTCTTTACCGCCGCCGGTCGGCCGTCATTGCCGGCCCAGCCACCGTCGGCGTCGCGCAGCGCGCCGAACTTGACGCTGATCACCGCGTTGTCCCGATTCCGGCCACGCAGGGCATGGCGCAGCAACAGTTCGTTGTGGCCCATGCCGTAGAAGTCGCCGGTGTCCAGCAGCGTGATCCCAGCGTCCAGGGCGGCGTGGATGGTGGCGATCGATTCTGCCTCATCAGCCGGGCCGTAAACGTCGGACATACCCATCAGACCCAACCCCAGGGCCGACACCCGCGGGCCGTTCGTACCCAGGACGCGCCGATCCACAGCGTTGGCTACCTTGGTGGTGGTTGCAGTCATCGACGTGCTCCGTTCAGCTCGTATCAACGCTAACATCGTCACGTTAACACTGATATGGCTTCGATGCTAATGTGATGGTGTTAGCGTTGATTCATGACGATCGATGCGCCCGCGTGTTCGGCCCGAGAGCGGATCCTCACCGCCGCCGCCGACCTGCTCGCCTGCGGCGGCAGCGACGCGGTGTCGACCCGTGCGATCGCCGCCGCCGCCGGAGTGCAAGCACCCACCCTGTACCGCCTGTTCGGCGACAAAATGGGGTTACTCGACGCGGTGACCGCCTATGGCTTCGAGCGCTATTTGGCGGAGAAGAAAACCCTCGTCCCCAGCGATGACCCGGTCGCCGACCTCCAGCGCGGGTGGGACAACCACGTCGAATTCGGCCTGACCCACCCCGCCTTCTACGTGCTCATGTACGGCGTTGCCCAGCCCGAGCGGCGGCCCGCGGCGGCCCAGGAGGCTTACCGCATGCTGCTGGGCCTGCTCGAGCGCGTGGCCGCCGCCGGTCGGCTCCGCATGCCCCCCGACGCCGCCGCCCGCCTCATCCACGCCACCAACACCGGCGTCACCCTCAGCCTGATCTCCACCCCAGTGCATGAACGCGATGCCGACCTCTCCTCCCGCGCCCGCGAGGCCATCCTCACCGCCACCACCACCAACGACGCCCCCAGCGGATCCGATGCGTCACTCGCCACCCGCGCGCTCGCCCTCCAGGCCGTCCTCACCCAGCACCCGCACCCGCTGACCCCCGCCGAAGCCGCACTCCTGCACGACTGGCTTCACCGCCTCGCCACCACTCCACCGCTATCGGCGAGGACCAGACCGCTCCCCGCATAGCTCGTCAGAGGTGCAAGTTCTACGAACCGGTCGATCCAATACGGACCAGATGGGCGACGCACCAGTCTGCCCCCCGTCTGGCAAAGCCGGACCGGGCCGGGGAACGAGTCGACATCTCCCTGAACCGAAGAGCGCGCGAGCCTGGTGCACCTGACCGGCGGTGCGCGCCGGCGGCCGCTCTTGGCGTGGTCCACCCGTGCCTTCGACAGCTGCGGGCGTGCGTGCTGGAGGGCTTCGCATTTCTCTGCCCTGCACTCGTCGATCTCAGTCTTGGTGAGTGGAGTGCACGCCAGCAATCTCGTTGTTGCGGAAGGCATCGACGAACAGCCGGTGGTCGTCGCGTACCACTGCCGCGTACTCCCGGGCAAAGGTAGTCAACCAGTCGACGAACTGAGTTTCCCGGTCGCCGATCACCGCGGCGATGGCTTCCTCGGTCTGGAACGGAACCAGGGTGTGGTCGGAGTCGGAGTCGGACACGCAGTGCACCTTCGCGGTGGCTCGGCCGAGGTAGTCCAGCACCGGCGCGATCTCGTCCGGCTCGGTCAGCTCACTCCAGTCCAGGTCAGTGACGTACGGGGACAGCTCGGAGACGAGGTATCCCACGCCGTCAAGCTCGGTGTATCCCAGCAGCGGGTCGGCGTGCGCCTGCAGCGCGCGCTGCGAGATGGCGGTGCGGTGGCCGTGATGTTCGAAGTAGGACGCGATCCGCTCGTCGGTGACCACCCGGGATGGGGCCGCCACGTTGCCCTGCTTCATCGACAGCACCACGTCGTTGTCCAATGCCTGGTTGTACCCCTCGATCAACAGGTTGTAGGCGGGCAATCCGGCGCTGCCGATGCCGAATCCGCTGCGCCCGACGACGTCCTTGATCGTGTAAGCGATGCCGCGGAATCTCTTTCGCTCCGGGATGGTGTCCAGGTAGCGCTCGAATGCCGCACACACGGAGCCGCGCTCGGCGTCGTCCAGTCGTCGTACCCCAGGACCGTCCCGGAACCGGCGGTCGAATCCCTCGGTCTCGGTGACCGACTCCAGGAGCCTGACGCGGGTGCGCAACCGGGCGAGCTGCAGTACCTGGTGAACGAGCCCGTCGGTGGTGTTCAGCCGCAACGAGTAAGCCTGGTCGTGGGCCTCGTCGACGAACCAGCGCACCTGGTCGGTATAGGCCCGGACGTAGGTCTCAACCAGGGCGTCGATGTCGCTGTCGGACAGGGCCTTTCGCCAGCCGAGCAGCGCGACGCTCGCCACCATCCGCTGCAGATCCCAGGTGAAGTGCCCAAGATAAGCCTCATCGAAGTCGTTCACATCGAAGATCAGCACCCCGTTGCCGTCCATGTAGGTGCCGAAGTTCTCCGCGTGCAGGTCACCCTGGATCCAGACCCGGCTGGTGCGTTCATCGGTCCACGGGTCATCGAGCGCGACCACGTCGGCATAGAACAAGCAGGCGCTGCCGCGGTAGAAGGAGAACGGGTCGGCGGCCATCTTGCGGAACTTGGTGCGAAACGCCACGGGAGCGGCCGCCATGAGGTCGGCGAAGGCATCGGTCAGCGTGTCGACGATCCGATGCCGCCGCGCCTCGGCGTCATCAGTCAGCAAGGTGTCGCTCAACAACGTCATGCCCTGATCATGCTCCATCCCGTGGCCTTACCCCGACATGGAGACATATCGGGCTATCAGGTAGCTCGATCCCCCGATATGTCTCCATGTCGGGGGATCTACAGGTGCGCAACGTCGGCTTGTTTGGTTCGGACGGTTTCGGCGGCCTTGTGCAACTCGGCGAGTTCGCTATCCGTCAGCTCGGTTTCCACCACCCGGCGTACCCCCTCCTGGCCCAGTTCGGCGGTGACGCCGAGGTAGACACCGGAGACGCCGTACTCGCCGTCCACCCAGGCACAGACGGGCAGCACGGCACCGGAGTTCTCGTGCACCGCGCGCACCATCCGCGCCGCCGCCGCCGACGGTGCGTAGTACGCCGACCCGGTCTTGAGCAGGGCGATCACCTCGGCACCGCCGTTGCGGGTCCGGGTGACCAGCTCATCGATCTTCTCGGCGGGCAGCAGGTCGGGCAGTGGTGTGCCGTCGACCGTGCAGGCGCTGGGTACCGGGACCATGGTGTCACCGTGCGAGCCCAGCGTCAGGGTGCGCACCGAGGACACCGGAACCGCGAGCTCCTCGGCGACGAAGTTGGTGAACCGCGCGGTGTCGAGCATCCCGGCCTGGCCCATCACCCGCTGCCGGGGGAATCCGGTGGCGAGCTGTGCCAGCGCGGTCATCTCGTCCAGCGGGTTGGACACCACGATGACGACCGCGCCGGGAGCATGCCGAGCGACGTTCTCGGCAACCTGCCGGACGATCCGGGCGTTGATCTCGATCAGGTCCAGCCGGCTCATCCCGGGCTTGCGGGGTAGCCCGGCGGTGATCACGACGATGTCGCTGCCGGCGATCGCCTCATAGCCCGAACCGTCCACCCCGGTGGTCTGGCCGATGACCTTGGTCTCGAAGCCCTCCACCGGCCGGGACTGGTTCAGGTCCAGTGCCAAGCCCTCCGGCTTGCCCTCAATGATGTCGGTGAGCACGACGGTGTCGAACAGGTCGTACTCGGCCAGCCGCTGCGCGGTGGTCGAGCCGTAGAAGCCGGCCCCGATGACCGCGACCTGCCCGCAACGTTGCATTCCGGGAGGTTATCAAGCACACCGGAGTCTCAACGGGTGGCCAGCGGTCCCCCGATGATGGTCAGCGCCACGGCGAGCATGAGCACCCCGAAGGCCCCGTAGGCGAGCACGTCTAGAGTGCGGCGGCGGATCCCGAGCAGTCCGGTCCGTTCGGGTGGCAAGACGAGCCGTAACCCCGCAGCGAGCAGCAACGCGCCACCGATGATCACCGCTCCCTCCCGCCAGTGGTACTGCGCGATGCGCACCAGGCCCAGCGCCACCACGGCCAGCACCAGACCGAATGCCAGCTGTGGCCGCAGGCTCGTCCGCCTGGTCACAGCGGGCCAGCCCGTTCGGCACTCTCAACGACGTTGGCGATCAACATCGCCCTGGTCATCGGCCCGACCCCACCAGGAACCGGCGCCAGATATCCAGCGACCTCGGCCACGGCCGGGTCGACGTCGCCGACCAGCCCGGCGTCGGTCCGGCTGATCCCGACGTCGACCACCGCGGCACCCGGCTTGACCATGTCGGCCGTGATCAGTCCGGGTCGCCCGGCGGCGGCCACCACGATGTCGGCCCGGGATACCTCCGCAGCCAAGTCCCGGGTGCCGGTGTGGCACAGCGTGACGGTGGCATTCTCACTGCGCCGAGTCAGCAGCAACCCCAGCGGGCGGCCGACGGTGATGCCGCGGCCCACGACGGTGACGTTGGCCCCGGCCAACGGCACGTCGAAGCGGCGCAGCAACTCCACGATCCCGCGTGGGGTGCAGGGCAGCGGTCCCGACCCGCCGAGCACCAGCAGTCCCAGGTTTACCGGGTGTAGGCCGTCCGCGTCCTTGCCCGGGTCGACCCGGGCAAGGACAGCACCGGTGTCCAGCCCGCTCGGCAGCGGTAGCTGCACGAGGTACCCGGTGCAGGCCGGGTCGGCGTTCAGCTCGTCGATCACCGCGAACAGCTCGTCTTGGCTGGTGTCGGCGGGCAGGTCGCGGCGGATCGAGGCGATGCCGACCTTGGCGCAGTCGCTGTGCTTGCCCCGCACGTAGGCGTGCGAACCGGGATCGTCGCCGACGATGACGGTGCCCAGCCCGGGAGTCACGCCGGCGCGGCGCAGCGCCGCCACCCGAGTCTGCAGATCCGCGAAGATCTCATCCCTGGTCTTCTTGCCATCCAGCACCGTCACGCCCATGAGGGCATCCTTGCACCGGTGCTCAGACGCTAAATCTGGAGGCCGGGGAGCGCGAAGGCAATACGATCACGGTGACCGCCACCAGGGTCAGCGCGGTACCGATGAGGGTGATAGCGGTGAGCTGATCACCGCTGGCGGGCAGGAACAGGTCGAGCAGCAGCGCCCCGATGAGCTGCCCGGCCACGGTGCCCAGCCCCAACAGCAGCACCCCGGTGATCGGAACGATCACCGCGGCGGCACCGATGAACAGCACACCCAACGCACCACCGAGATACAGCCACGGCTGCGCGGGCAGCGGCTCGGGCAAGCCGCGTATCGCCACCTCCACCACCGTGACCAGCGCCAGCGCGACAGTCCCCACCCCGAAGTTGACCATTGCGGCCGGCAGCATCCCGGCCAGCGCCGGCCCACCGGCCCGGGCGGCCGCCCCGACCCGCCCGTTGACTGCCTGCTGCCAGGCGGTGAACACCCCGGCCAACGCCGGCAGCAGGGCAAACCACAGGGCTTGCGGCGCACCCAGCCGGTCGGAGACGGCCAGCACCACGGCGGCCAGCGCGAGGATCGCCCCGACGACCCGGCGGGGACTGACCGGCCGCGGCTCACCCGGACCGACCCCAGCCCGGTCCACCAGCAGGCCGCTCGCCGTCTGCCCGGCCACCACGGCGACGGTGAACACCGCCACTCCGATGGCCGCGACGGTCAGGCCCTGGCAGGCCACCAGGAATGCGCCACAGATACCCCCGAGCAGCTGATACGGGCGCAACGTTCGGCGTCGGACCGCGGCGATGACCCGGCCCAGTCCCCGGCGCATGCTGGGTCGCGCTGCGGCCAGCAGCGTCAGGAGCAGCAGGCCGCTCAGGAAGGACAGCAATGCCGCGACGACACCATCGTCGATCCGCTGGCCGAGCTCGCCGTTGATCCGGGCCTGGACGGCCACCGCCGCCCCGATCCCGACGGCCACCGCGGTTCCCACCGTGCGTGCACTCCGAGTGGGGGTGGAATCGACCTGGTCCTGCACTCTCATGCACCGGGGTCCACCCGCAATCCGTTCGCCACGGCGAAACGGATAGCGGTGTCCACGTCGATCCAGGCACCGGACAGCTGAGCCTGGACCAGGGCGTCGGCGTCCAGCCGGGCTCCGCGTAAGTCGGCGCCGTCGAGCCGAGCACCCAGCATCCGGGCTCCGGTCAGGTCGGCTCCGGAGAGGTCAGCGCCCCTCAGGTCAGCCTGTACCAGATTCGCCTCGGCCAACCTCAGCCCCGCGAGCACCACCTTGCGCAGGTCGGCTTGCCCCAGCGCGGTGAGCCTCAGGTCGACCTCGTGCAGCGTCCACGGCCGCAGCCGGCAGTCACTGACCGTGCTACCCAGCAGGGAGCAGTTCGCGAGCACCGAGTCGGCCAGCATGGTGCGCTGGAAGGTGCAGCTGTGGAAGGCGGTCGCGCGGTGCTCGGAGGCACCGAGGTCGGCGCGGGTGAAGTCGCAGTGGGTGAACCGGCAGCTGCGGGTACGCAGCCCCCGCAGGTCCGCGTCGGTGAACCGGCAGTTGACGAAGCAGCGGCCTTCCCACTCCTGGTCGGCGAACACCGCGTCGGTGAAGTCCTCGCTGTCGGTTGTTGACACACCTGCACCATCCCAGGTCGCCGCCCATGATCGCTGTTTGTGGGCCTGAACGACAAATCTCCAAGCTTCACCGGAAGTCGCGGGAGCTCGAACGCACTCGCATGCTCAGTGCTGCGGCGTGCTCGGCCAGTACGTTGATCACTCCCTCGGCGATCTGCAACCGGCCGCGCAGCAGCAGGGCCGGACAGGCCCGCACGACGGTGCGGTAGCGGACCCAGAAGCCCGGTGAGCAGATCACGTTCACCATGCCGGTCTCGTCCTCCACGTTGAGGAAGGTGACCCCACCGGCGGTGGCCGGGCGTTGCCGGTGGGTCACCGCACCAGCGACCAGTACCCGTTGCCCGTCCTGCCGATCCGGCAGTTCGGCGGCGGGCACCACGCCCATCCCGGCCAGGTCTGCCCGGAGGAACTGGGTGGGGAAGCTGTGTGGCGAGACCCCGGTGGCCCACACGTCGGCTGCCGCGAGTTCCAACTCACTCATCCCCGGCAGCATGGGAGCGACGACGCCCACCGCGGTGCCGGGTAACCGATCCGGCCGCTCGGCTGCTACCGCCCCGGCGGACCACAGCGCCTGGCGGCGATGCGGGGCAAACCGGTCAAACGCTCCACCGGTGGCCAGTGCCTCGGCCTGGGCGGTGGTCAACCCCACCCGGTGTGCGACGTCAGCGATGCTGCGGTAGGGGCCGTGCGTTTCCCGCTCCTCAACCAGCCGGTTGGCCAGTGGTCGGCCCACCGTGCGCACCATGGCCAGCCCCAACCGCACCGCTTGCTCCGGCGCGCCCTCCGCGGCTGGTTCCAACCCGGCATGCACCCCGCTGGCATTGACGTCCGGACCCCGGACCGTGACGCCGTGGCGGCGGGCGTCGGCGATCAGTGACTGCGGGGAGTAGAAACCCATCGGCTGTGCTTGCAGCAGAGCGGCGCAGAACGCCGCCGGGTAATAGTGCTTGAACCAGGCGCTGTAGTAGACCAGGGAGGCGAAGCTGATTGAGTGGCTTTCCGGGAAACCGAAATTGGCGAAAGCCAGCAGTTTGGCGTAGATCTTCTCGGCGAGCTCGTCTTTGATGCCATGACTGGCCATTCCGTTAAATAGCCGCTCGCGGAGACGCTCCATCCGCTCGGTAGACCGTTTGGCGCCCATCGCGCGGCGCAGCTCGTCGGCCTCGGCGGCGGAGAAGTCGGCAACGTCGATGGCCATCTGCATCAGCTGCTCCTGGAACAGCGGCACACCCAAAGTTTTGCGCAGCGCATTCGCCAGCATCGGATGGTCGTAGTCCCAGGTCTCCTGGCCGTTGCGGCGCCGGATGTAGGGGTGCACCGAGTTACCCTGGATCGGGCCGGGGCGGATCAGCGCCACTTCGACCACCAGGTCATAGAAACAGCGCGGCTTCAGTCGCGGGAGGGTGGCCATCTGCGCGCGGGACTCCACCTGGAACACCCCGACCGAATCAGCCCGGGCCAGCATCTCGTAGACGGCCGGATCGGTGGGCTGCAAATCCGCGAGCTGCACCCGGTGCCGGTAATGGCGGGCGACCAAATCGACCGCGTAGTGCAGCGCCGAGAGCATTCCAAGTCCGAGCAGGTCGAACTTGACCAGACCTGCGGCTGCGCAGTCGTCTTTGTCCCACTGCACCACCGAGCGGTTCTCTCTGCGCGCCCATTCCACCGGGCAGACCTCAGCCACCGGACGGGAGCAGATCACCATTCCGCCGGAATGAATGCCCAGGTGCCGGGGGAATCCCTCCAGCTCGGTGGCCAGCGCCCGCACTGGTTCGGGGATGTCGGTCTCCTGGTGCCCTAGCGGCCCCCACCGGTCGATCTGCTTGCTCCAGGCGTCCTGAGTGCCGGTCGAGTAGCCCAGCGCCTTGGCCACGTCCCGCACTGCCGAACGGGCCCGGTAGGTGATCACGTTGGCGACCTGGGCCGCGCAGTCGCGGCCGTAGGCGCCGTAGACGTACTGGATGGCCTCCTCGCGGCGGTCTGACTCGATGTCCAGGTCGATGTCGGGGTAGCCGTCGCGGTCGGGGGCGAGGAACCGTTCGAAGAGCAGATCCATCCCTACCGCGTCGACGTTCGTGATGCCCAGCGCGTAGCAGACCGCGGAGTTGGCCGCCGAGCCCCGGCCCTGGCAGAGGATGTCAGCCCGCCGGCAGAACGCCACGATGTCGTGGACGATGAGGAAGTAGCCAGGAAAGTTCTTCTCTTCGATGATGACCAGCTCGTGTTCGATCTGGTGATAGGCGCCGGGACACTCGTCGTAACTGCCGTAGCGGGTGGCCGCGCCGAGCCAGGTGAGCTCGCGCAGCCAGCTGGCCTCGGTGTGGCTGGTCGGCACGTCAAACAGCGGCAGGTCTGGCGCCACCAGATGCAGGTCGAAAGCGCACTCCCGGCCTAGCGCCGCAGCCCGCTCGACAGTTCCGGGCCAACGAGCGAACCGGTCGGCCATCTCTTTGCCGGAGCGCAGGTGCGCCGTAGCGGCGGCAGGCAACCAACCGTCCATCTCGTCGAGGCTGCGCCGCGACCGGATCGCGGCCATTGCGGTAGCCAGCCGGTGCCGGGAGGGGGTGGCGTAGTGCGCGGCGGTGGTGGCGACGGTGTCCACGTCGTGCGCTGCGGCCAGCGCGGCGAGTGCGTCGTTGCGCTCGGTGTCATCGGCCAAGCCGTGGGCGGTGAGCTCGACGACAACGTGGTCCGGACCGAACAGCCCGATCAGGCGGCGTAGCTGCACGGCCGCAGCGGACGGACCTTCACGCTCCAGTGCCCGGCGCACCGCCCCCTTGCGGCACCCGGTGAGCACCACCCAGTGCCCGTCCGCGGCAGCTGCCACCGCGTCTAGGTCGTAAACCGGCTTGCCCTTTTCGCGACCGCGGATCTGGGCATCGCTGATCACCCGAGACAGCCTGCGGTAGCCCTCGGGATCACGGGCCAGCACGAGCAGGTGTTCACCCTCCGGGTCGGGTATCCCGTTCTGTGGTGCAGTGAGGCCGAGGCTGAGCTCGGCCCCGAAGATGGTTTTGACGCCCAGTTCGCGGGCCGCCTCGGCGAAGCGCACCACTCCGTACATCCCGTCGTGATCAGTGATCGCGATCGCTTCCAGACCCAACCGGGCCGCCTCCTCAACCAGCTCCTCGGGATGACTGGCACCGTCCAGGAAGCTGAAGTTGGAGTGGCAGTGCAGCTCGGCGTAGGGAGGGTGCGGCTGGCTCTGAGCCAGCGATAGCGACGGCGGCTCGTACCGATCCCGGTGACGTGTCCATGCCGGACTGTCCCC
>DASQVB010000364.1:0-7364 GCA_035640975.1 Pseudonocardiaceae bacterium | reverse complement strand
GACGGAATGCAGGACGGCGGCGCCATCCCCGGCATAGGACGAACCGTGCATGATCGCAAGGACGTGCGGATCGAGGTCGGCGAGGCGGCGCAGGGCGGGGGCGGTGTGCGGGCCCAGCGAGGTTGAGCCGAAGGCTTCCTCCGCTGCGATCGCGGGTTCCAGGATGTCGCTTTCCGTCACCGCTGATCTGTTGCCGACCTGGCTCAGCACATCCCCGCAGAGCAGCGTGCGGGTCGTCTCCTCGAACAGCACCCGGGAGTCCCAGCCATGGGGTGTGTGTGGGGTGTCGAGGTGGCGGACCCGCTTGCCACCGAGGTCGATCACCTCGCCCTCGGTGAGCGCTCGCGGCGGCCGATCGGCCAGGTCGTTGATCGACACTTCGCAGCCCAGCGCGCCGTGGGCGATCTGGGCGTGTGGGGCGGCCGCCAGCCACTGGTTCATCGACCCGGACTCGTCGGACTCCAGGTGCGCGAACCCGATCCACCGCAGCCGTGCAAGCGGCACGATTCGTTCCACCGCCACGGACACCAGCGGGAACAGCGACCGCATGCCGCAGTGGTAGAGCAGCGGCTCCTCGGCGTCGATGAGGAACTGGTTGACCGTGAAGCCAGCCGGCGCCGCCACGTCGGGCAGGTAGGTGGAGAGCCGGTAGATGCCGTCGGCGATCTCGTCGGTCCTGGTCTGCATGGATGCCTCCGGGTGTGGGTGCCGATCGAGCATCCAGGAGGGCGACACCCCGCGGACTCGGTGGACTCACCCATTCTCGCGGACGCGGTCCCCTGGTTAAGTCGCGTTGCGGGCGGCTAGCGCGGCGAGCTGCGCCCGGTTGCGGGCACCGGTTCGGGTCAGCAGGCTCGCGACGTGTTTCTCGACGGTGCGGG
This sequence comes from Pseudonocardiaceae bacterium, assembly GCA_035640975.1. GTDB lineage: Bacteria > Actinomycetota > Actinomycetes > Mycobacteriales > Pseudonocardiaceae. The sequence goes on along the minus strand of DASQVB010000364.1, from coordinate 6,483 downwards.
GGGAGAGGGTGAGCGTTGCCGCGATCTCGGGGTTGGACAGCCCCTCGGCCACCAGCAGCAGCACGTCCATCTCGCGGCTGCTGACGCCGCGGCTGCGTAGTTCATCGGGTACGGTCGCGTCTCCCCTGCCTCGCCGCGGCACCGCGACACCGGCCTGCCGCAGCAATCGCCGGCAGGACGACGCGGCCCGCTGCTCATCGTGTGCCTCGAACCAGTCCATTGCCTGCCGCAGCCAGGTAACCGGTTCACCCCAGCTGTCGCGCAACGCCGCTCCACTCACCAACCGCAGGACGTGCTGGTGCTCACGCAGGCCCGGCACGGAGCCGGCCGCAACTGCGTCAGCGAACATCTCGGCGGCCTCCGCCGCGTGCCCTGCCCGACCGAGCGCCACCGCATCGGCATAGCGCAGCAACACCCAATTGGCGCGGCTGGTGAGCTGCGGCCCAGTGCGCACCTCGGTCCGGGCGGCAGCCCCGTCACCGAGCACGGTGTGCAGTAGGGCCCACACGCCTCGGAACGGGAACGGCAGTTCCGGGCGCACGCGATAGATCGTCATAGCGCGGTCGAGGGCGTCGAGGGCCCGCGCGTCCTCTACCCGCGACAACCAGTAGGCCCAGCGGACGTGGCCCCACTCGGCGGCTTCCACCTCGGGATCGCCGGGGGCGGCGGCATGCGCCGCGGCAATCCCGGCTTCCATGTCCTCCCGCCGGTCAAGTTCGCCGTGCGCCCCCGCCAGGTACAGCAGGGCCATTGGCAAGATGGGTAACCGCAGTCGCCGGGCGGACTCGACGCAACGGGTCATGACGGCGAGCTCGGTGTCGTACTCGCAGCGACTCCAGTGGACGCCGGAAAGTTGTAGATCCACCACGGCAGCGGTGGCGAGTGCTCCAGCAGCGAGGGCCTCCTGGCGAGCCGCGATCAGCCGGTCGCCGCCCCGGCAGTCGTGCAGGTCGATCGTGCCCAGCTCATGCAGCGCGCGGATGCGCCAGACCACCAGACCGTGCGCGTCAGCGATTCGGTAGGCACGTTCGAACGCTGCCTCGGCCTCTGCTAGATCCCGCAATCGGGCTGCCCGCCCGAGTACCTCCAGCGCCTCGCAAGCGGCTTCGTACTCGCCGGCCTGCTCTGCGGTGGCGACGGCCCGGTGGGCGAGCGCCACCGCATCGGCCACCCGTCCCTCACCGATGGCCACCTGCGCGCGCAGCGCGTCGCTGGCCGGATCGGCACCGATCTGGACGGTGGCTTCGAGATGAGCGTCCGCCTGCCGCCAGCGGCCGGCCGTCACGGCGGCTCGGGCGAGCTGCAGGTGCGTCCGGGCCTTCCGGGTGACGTCGCCATGCAAGTCCGTGAGAACCCGCGCCCCCACGACGAAAGCTTCGTCGGGCCTTCCGGCCAGGTCGAGAACCTCAACGAGCGACTCGTCCAGCGCGATCCGTCGCTCGTCGCCGGCCAACTCACGCGCCTTGCGCAGGGTGGTCTCGGCGGTGGTCAGGGCGCCACGGGCCATTGCCCTTCGGGCCGAGATGTGCAGCAGGTCCGCCGCCCGATCGGTTTGGCCGGCCTGCTCGCGCAACTCCGCGGCGAGCTCGCAGCGACTGTCCAGCAGCTCGGAGTCGGCGGTTTCCAGCGCGTCGGCGGCGCGGGAGGCGAGGCGTGCCCGCGCCGGAGGAAGCAGCTCGGCGAGCACGGCGTCGCGGGTGAGGGCATGCCGGAACCGGAATCCGTCCGACTCGCCCACCAGAAGCTGGACATCGATCGCGGCCCGCAGCGCCGCCAGTACCTCAGCTTCGGCCAACCCCGTCACCGAAGCCAGCGGTGACCAGTCGAAGCGCCGCCCGAGGAGTGCGGCCGCTTCCACGACACGCCGGGCATCACCGGGTAACGCGGTGAGTCGCCGAGTGACCGTCTCACTGAAGGTCAGCGGGACGCGGGGGGTGAGCCGGCTGCGCGCCACCCACCCGCTGCCTTCCCGGGACAGGGCACCCGTCGTGATCAAGCCGGTGAGCAGCTCTTCGACGAACAGCGGAACGCCGTCGGCGCGGGCCGCGACGAAAGCGTCCACCTCGGGTGGTGGCGGCTCGTCGCCCAGGCAGGCCTGGACCATCGTGCTGACCTGCGACCGGTCCAGCCGGGCCAGGTCGAGCACCGTCGCGCTGTTGCGCACCTGCAGCGTGTCCGCGAGCTGGACTGCAGGGCTCGTCCTGTCGGGTCGCAGCGTCGCCAGCAGCAGCGTCGGTTCTTCACGCAGGTTGTCCGCCAGGTACTCGACCACCGCAAGCGTCTCGGGATCCGCCCAGTGCAAGTCCTCCAGCACCAGCAGGAACCCGCGGCGCCGACCGAGGACGCGGGCCAGGCGCAGTACCGCCTCACCGAGCAGGACCAACGACGGATCGTCAGCGCTGTTGTCGGCGCCCCACTGCGGCACGAGGCGACCCAGCGTGGCACGGAACGGATCAAGATCAGGATGCTCAGGAAGACCTTCGGCCCGCATCCCCGCGAGGACTGCCTCGGCGAGTGGCCGCAATGCGGCTGGGCGCTGCGCCTGCACCGCGCGACCGCACACGACGGTGAGCCCGGCCTCCTTCGCCAACCCGCACACCTGCGCTACGAGCCGGGACTTTCCCATGCCCGCCTCCCCGAGCAACAGCACGGTGCCGCCTGCGCCGCGATGAGCCGCCTCGACCGCGTTGCGCACGATGCCGAGTTCGCGATCCCGCCCCACCAGCATCGGGCAACGCATGCCGTCAGTATCGCGAAGGGTCAGCGCACCGACCAGTGACCGGAGCTCACTGAGGTGTCGGCCAGTTCGAAGCTCGTCGCGTACGGCACGAACTTCACGTCCCGGTTCACCGCATACAGCACCTGCGGCGCGGCGAGGAACAACGCGAGCGCCTGCCGGGTGACGTACCGGTCGATCCGGTTGGCTGCGAGTATCTGCTTGGCCTGCGACGTCTGGGCCACCAGGTAGCCGAACAACCGCTCGAATCGAGGGTCCACCGGCCCGGCGCGGAACTCGCCCGACCGGCCCGCAAACGCCCGGTGTAGCTCCAGCGGCGGCACGTCGGCGGTCTGCGATCCCTGCTCGAGCAGCAACACATCCCAGTCCCGCGGCTCCTTGGCGGCAAGCCGCCGGCGCGCCTCACGTTGCTGCTCACCCCGCAGCACCGACACCTCGACCTGCAGATTCAGGGCGGTGCCCAGCTGCTTGGCCACCAAGTGCGCGACGTCCGCCCAGGCGTCCATCGCGGCCAGCCGCAGTGGCCGTGCCGTGCCACCGGCGGCGCGCCAGAGCTGGGCGGCCTTGTCCGGGTCGTGCGGGTAGGGCCGCAAGCGATCCGGAGCGCGGTGCATCGTGGTCAGTGGCGTGGGTGGGGTGAGTCCGGCCAGCGGCCGAGCCCGCCCGCCGAACGCGTCGCGGATCAAGCCATCCCGATCGATGGCGAGATTCAGTGCGCGGCGAGCCCGTAGATCGTGCAGCGGCAGGCCCTCGGCCTCCCGGTCGATCACTCCGGCCAACGCGCGCACCGCGTCCACCGCAACCAGCTGGGCATGCCGGGAGCGCAGCACCCGATCAGCCGCCGACGGCGGTACCTCGGTAACGATGTCGACCTTGCCTACCGTGTCGCAGACCAGGTCGATCGCCTGCTCCCGGGTTAGGTCGTTGCGAAACTCCACCTCTTGCAGGTGCGGCCCGCGCAGCCGGTCCCAATAGTGCGGGTTCGCCCGCAGCCGCACAGTCGGTGATCGATCCTCGGTCTGCAGCCAGGTACGGTCATTGCCGTCAGTGATCACCGGCTCGGTGTGTACCAACGAGCGTCCCTCGACAAGGATGAACGGTCCGGAGGCCCACGGCCCCGGTGCGTCGATAATTCACCAATGGCCCTCGCCGGACTGATCGCGGGCGTATCCGAAGCCCAGATCGCGCCAGAATCGTTCGCTCATCACGTGTGTGGCACGGAGCTTGCCGAGCGTGAGCCCATCGACCTCCGGTAGGTGCAACCGCACCGTGCGGTCGTCGACGACCTCGGCACGAGTCCGCCGGTCGATGTTGAAATGCGTGCCCGGTGGATGTGGGGCCGCCCAGCGGATCTGCTCGTCGAATGCCTGATGCACCGAGTCGGCGTCGAGCCGGGTGCCGTCGGCGAATCGCTCACCGTCGCGCACCGTGATCTCGAGCGTCCGATCGTCGCGCCAGCGGTAACGGCTCATCGCGGCTGGCCGAACCTTGCCTCCCTTGGTGACCCGAACCGCCTCCTCAACAGTGTTGTAAGTGATGTACAGCCAGTTCAGCGGGTTGGGATCGACGACGCGGACGGTGCCGCGGGGCTCACGTCGGACCCTCCCGGCCAGTTGCTGCAGCAAGCTCATAGCCGAGCTGTACCCGCCCAGGTGTCCAGATACGCGTGATGCCCAAAGATCACACAACAGCGCACTTCCACACTCTTATGAAACGTCACTGAGCGTGATTCTTCGAAGGCTGACAGCGATTACCTTGTGGAATGGAAAGCGAATAACCAAAAAATGGGTAACGCCGCAGTGGCCGTGGTCGATGACAGCCGTAGGACGGCATCGGCGAAGCGCTGGGCCCGGGTCGCGATCGGGTGCGTGATGGCAAAGCATCGGTCGAGAAGGGGTCGGACGGTGAAGAGCATCGACGCAGTGTTATGGGAGCGCGAACTAGCCGAGCACCTGAGCCGGCACCCCGATCTACAACGCTTGCCACCCCCGGTGTTTCCCCGACGACGGTCACGACTTTCACGACGGTTACGACGATTACGTCCTGGTAATCTGCTCGCCCTCCTAACGTGGGTTTTTGTGGCGGTCTGTGTGACCGCCGTCGTCGGTTGGTTGATAGGCTGGTATCTCATTTGAGTATTCGCCTGTGAAATGTTCACCACAAATTCGCTTTGAGGGCATTGGGTAAGATCTACGCGCCCGTCGGGACCCGTCCGAGTTCGGGGAAGGGGGTGACGAGGCCGTCGCGGACCACCTGCACCGTCTGTCGGCGGAGCCGGATGAGCTGCCCGATCGCCAGCGCGATATAGACGGCGGACAGCACGAGGATCACCATCTGGTTCACCGACTGCGGCATGGTGACGCTCACGATGAACTGCACGCTGAACAGCGACAGCAGGCCCACTGCGCCGTAGACCGTCAGGCTCAGATTCACCAGGATCGCCACCGCGAACAGGGACTGGGCGGCAGTGAGCAGCAGCTCCAAGCGCTGCTGATAGTCGATCGGCAGGCCGTCGGTAGTCCCCGCGGACAGCGCGAATACCACCGGGATGGTGCCGACGAGCAGCGTCCACTGGTTGACCTTGCTGGACAGCAGCGTGCCCAGCGAGTTCGACGCCATCAGCCGCACCGCGTACAGGCACGCCACGATCAGTTCGGGTGACTCGCTGGCCAGCGGTGCCACCCACTGCACGAGCAGGAACTGCTCGACACCCAGTTGCGCCCCGGTGGACACCAGCCCCTCGGAGAAGTGCTCAGCGGTTGCCAGGATCATCAGCCCCGCTACGGCGAAGAACGTGATGACGAGTGTGCGACGGCGCCAGCGGGCCTGTTCGCCGACCCACGCGGCCACTCCGACAAGGTGGGGTTTCTCAGACGGCGCCTTGGACAGCCGCCATGCGTAGAGCGCAAAGATCGTGACCAGCACGCCAGCATCAACCAGGGTAAGGGTGCTACGCAGCGGCAACGTCAGCGAGTACAGCGTGGCGATGCCGAGAAAGACGACCTCAGCCGACATCGTGGGAGCCAACCTCACCTCGCCGGGAAGGGTGTCGTCGTCCGGCGCGCCACCGGCCCTGCGGTTACGCACGGCGGCGTAGGTCGCGACCAGCACCACCAGTGGCCAGCCCACACCGACCAGCACCCGGTTGGCGCCGGTCATATTCGCCAGCGCAAGCGAGCACGGGTTGGCCCCGCCCTCAACGGGCACGCACGCTCCTGCTTCCCCGTAGATCTGCCCCGCCTGGTAGGTGAAAACGAAGTCGACCGCGTACTCCGGCAGCACCGCCAGGAGCGCCAGCACGGCCAGTGCCAACCCGGCGCTGATGTCAACCTGCGCAGCCTCGGCAGCCCAGGAGAGTATGAACGCGGCGCCTACGATCGCTATGCCGAACACTGCCGAGGCCACCAACGGTGACATCTCGAGGTGCGGCAGGCCCAGATAGTCGGCGGCACCCAGGTAGGCCCCGGGAAGGCTCACCAGCAATGCGAGGATCAGTTGTAGCGGTAGCCGCGCGCGCGGCGAAACCCCTGCCGTCACATGCACAGGGTTCCACGGATCGTCGTTCGGTCAAACTTGAGTAGTGAGTCTTCCGTTTCAGCCTTCCCTCTTCGGCGCTGGTGAGCCAGGGCCCGACGAGTCGTTCAGCACGCTGCGCCGCTGCCAGCTCGACGACGAGTCGTGGGTCGACGTGGCTGTGGCGTGGATGTCCGGCGCCGACACGCTGTTCGAGGAGCTGGCCGGCTCGA
>DASQVB010000363.1:0-2400 GCA_035640975.1 Pseudonocardiaceae bacterium | reverse complement strand
CCGGAGTGGTTTTTCTGGTAGTTCGCAGTGAGCCGTTTCCAAGCCGCCGGCATATTGTCAGGCATGAGCGCGTAATAGTCGGTAATTGCCTGCTGCAGCTGCTCCGGCGTGTCCTGGAGACTACCCGGGGTGGCCGGGGTGATGATCTGTGCCGGGTTGCGTGATCGGGTTGGAAGGGCTGGAAGGCTTTCCGCCGGGTCGGCCGGGGTGATGACCTGCGCCGGGTTGCGCGATCGTGGCTGGATGGGAAGGGCGGGGATGTTTTCGGCCGGGCCGGCCGAGGTGCTCGTAGGGGGGGCGGCGTCAACACTGGTGACCACGCCGCCGGTGACTTTGCCATCCCTAATCAGCACGGTCGCTAGGACACCGGCAGCGAGCAGCACAACCGCCATGAGGCCGGCGAGAAGTCTCCGGTGTCTTGGTGATCCGTCGCGATCATCCCCGGTCGGTGGCTGACTGACGGTGGCGTCTACCGTGGTGGCTGCCACCGTGGTGGTCGTGTGCCGCGGTGGTGGCGACTGGATGAGTGTCTGCTGCGTTGTCGGGGCTGGTTGAATGGGCGGGTTGTTTCGCGATAGCGGACGCATGGGGGCGGTCGAACCGCCTGGGGATCGGGCCAGGCCGGTGGCAAGGGTGGCCAGTGCATCGTGGGCCTGTGGCATGGTCGGGCGTTGGTCGGGGTTGCGCTGCAGCAGGCGCAGCAGCAGCGGGGTGAGCGGACCGGATTGTTGGGGTGGGATGATCTGGCCCAGGGCCACCTGGTGCAACAGGGCGATGGCGTTGGTGTTGAGCCCAAACGGCGGCGTGCCTTCAGCGGCGGTGTATAGCGTGGAGCCCAGGGAGAATACGTCTGACGGGAAGCTGGCGCTGTTGCCCTGGGCGACCTCCGGCGCTAAATAAGCTGGCGTCCCGGCCAACATCCCGGTGGCGGTTACGGTGACGTCACCGACGGCGTGGGAGATACCGAAGTCGGTGATCTTGGCGGTGCCGTCGTCCGCAATCAGTACGTTGCCCGGTTTGATGTCGCGGTGGACGATGCCGGCCTTGTGCGCGGCGGCCAACGCCGAGGCGATCTGGCTGCCGATCCTGGCGACAGTGTCGGGCCGTAGCACGCCCTGTCTGGACAGCACGGTTGCCAGGCTGCTGGACGGGAGGTACTCCATGATCAAAAACGGTTGGCCGTGGTATTCCACCACGTCGAAGACTGCGATCGCGTGCGGGTGATGCAACCGGGCGGTGATCCGACCCTCCCGCATCGCCCGGCGGTTGGCCTCGTCGGCCTCGCTGTCACTTAGCGTTGACGGCAGCAACACCTGCTTGATGGCGACGGTGCGATGGAGGCGCTCGTCATGTGCTTGCCACACGATCCCCATCGCCCCACTACCCAGATGCGAAGCCAGGCGGTAGCGTCCCGCGATCAGCTTGCCCTCGTCGGTCACCGCCACCTCCCGGGATACGGATGCCTGCTTACCGGCGTGAGTGTGTCGCCCGGCCGCAGCCAGCATCATCTCCGTTGTCTTCGCAGGATTAGCTGTCACTACGATTGTGTGTCCGCCGGGCGCTATGCAGTTCGACAAGATCGCACGGCTGTCGGGCCAGCTGCAGCGTGTCTCTGCGCACATCGAAGCGGTCGGTAGGCGGATATCCGCCCAAGGAGTCGTCCACCCCGACATCCCCACCGCTGTCTCTCCGCGATTCACTGAGTGCCCCGATTACCGACTTCCCAAACGTCTCGGTGGAAACAGACGAGGCGTCCGGTGCCTCGGCTCGGGGATGGTATTCAAGACCAGGCGCGCCTTGGGAAACACTAGGGGACCCCACGCCCTGCATGCAGACAAACGACCTGCACGTCGGCCGGTCCAGCGCCCGCCCCGGAGCTACTACCGAGCAGGACAAAGCCCACTCCTACAACCGGGTGCAGGGTCCCGGCAAGGTCCATTTCAGCTGCTCAGCAGTAGGGTGACGGGTCGGAGTGGGTGCCAGGCGTGATGTCGTAGTGCGGCGGCGATGTTGGTGGCGCCGGCTAGGCGGAGCATGCTGATTGTCGAGGTTGCGCAGTGGGGCCATGGCGCGCGGTCCGCCACCGGTGTGGATCGGGGAACGGTCTTCGTCGTAGGTGACATCGCGGACCTAGTGCAGGCAGGCGGTTTTCGATATGCCAGTGTCCGCGCACCCATCCGGCCAGCTCGGCTGCGGTGGCTTGGTCGGCGGTCAGACTGGTTACGGCGTAGGCGATCTCGGTGGTCCACTTGTTGGTGCCCGGCCGTCGGGTCTTGCGGGTGATCTGGATGGCCTGGCGGGCATGCGGGAACAGGATCCCGCTGCTCACGGTGACAACCTTGATGCTGCGTTGGGCGACCCTGCCGTGAGCCCGGCCGCGCTCGGCGGCAACGACGGGCA
>DASQVB010000362.1:0-7010 GCA_035640975.1 Pseudonocardiaceae bacterium | reverse complement strand
GCGCAATCCGCAGCTATCTATCCACCGCCGCCAAACACGGCAAGCACTTCCTCGAAGTCCTCGTCATGCTCGCCCAAGGCCGACCCTGGCTGCCCGCATATCAGTAATCACGCCGCGGTCACCTGACCAGTTACGCCGAATCTAGTTCGTCCACTGTCGCCTCCTGCGCACACTTGCCGAATAAAGTTCGGATTCGATGCCGCCACATTGCGTGCTGTGCTGTCGTCCCAACATGTCACCGAACGAAAAGACAGCGAATTCGATCCAGTGGGACACGAATTCAAGGCCAGAGGAGCTGTATGTGACAACCGGCACCCGCAGCGGCCTGCCCATCGCCGTCGTGGTGGCCTCGACCGTTCTCGGTCCGGCGCTCGGCGGCTGCTGAATCATGGCCTACGGCAGCTGGCGGGAGGGCGTTGCTGATGCGCAGCGACTCGCCGTTGCGATGGCCGAGAAGTGCGCGCTGAATAGCGCTCGCATACGGCGTCCTGTCCCCCCAAGTGGACATGACCTTCGTCGGGGACTCCGAAGCGATGATCACTGCCGCAGCCAGCGCGAGCGTCTGGCTGAGCTGGGTGATCAATCTGCTAATCGCTGAGTGCTGATTACAGCGCGATCGCGCCGCCCGGCACCGGGCCCCAACAGCCGGTCATCCCTGACCTGATTTATCGGGCTGCAACAACCGTCCCGATGATTCCGAGGGGCACCAGCAGTCATAGACATCGTGACTGCGGCCCAGGATTCCTCTCGGCTGCTGCGCTACACCGGCCACCGAGGAGGTACCCATGACGAGCTATGTCTTGATTCCCGGTGCTGGAGGCGCCGCTTGGTACTGGCACCTGCTGGTCGCCGAGCTGCAGGAGCGGCGCCACGACGTCGTGGCCGTCGACCTGCCGGCCGCCGACGATTCGGCTGGTTTGATCGAATACGCCGACACCGTCGTCGACGCCATCGGCGACCGCACCAACGTCGTCGTGGTGGCCCAGTCGTTGGCTGGGTTCACCGCCCCGCTGGTATGTGAGCGGGTGCCGGTGACTGTGCTGGTGCTGCTCAACGCCATGATCCCCGCACCAGGCGAGTCACCAGGCGACTGGTGGGCCAACACAGGGCACGCCCAGGCCAGAGCCGAGCAAGCTGCTCGCGACGGCAGGACGCTCGCCGACGATGAGGACCTGCTCGACGCCTTCTTCCACGACGTCCCACCCGACGTGACAGCCGAGGCGATGGCGCGGGGGGAGCCAGTCCAGTCTGGAACACCGTTCGCGCAGCCATGGCCACTCCGGCACTGGCCCAGGGTTTCCACAAGGTTCCTGCAGGGCCGCGACGACCGCTTTTTCCCCGTGGACTTCCAGCGCCGGATCGCTCGAGATCGCCTAGGCATCACGCCCGACGAGATGCCCGGCGGGCATCTCGTCGCCCTCAGCCGCCCGAAGGACCTGGCCGACCGATTCGAGGCCTACTCAGAGGCCTCGGAACCCGGGGTCGCCGCGTTCAAGCGGATTCCGGGGCGGCGCCCCTGAGCCCGGGTACGGCGCCTCCGCTTGTGGAGGCAACAACTGTGCGCGGGACTACGCCGGGAAGATCGAGAGCCGGTACGCTCAGCTTCGCCGCTGTCGCGACCATTGCCGAGGACGGAAGTTCGTCCACCACCGCACCGAGGATGAGCACGTGTACGCCGAGCACGCTGCCCGCTGGAAGTGCGCTAAGACCAGAGACCTGGCCGCGCGGTGCAAGGCCCGGACCGAGTGATGGCATACGTCGACCCGTCCAACGCCGACGCCGCCCGGAGCTGGGACGGGTCCGCCGGCGAGTTCTGGACCGACAACGCCGACTTGTTCGACGCTGGCGTGGCCCGGTATCTGCAGCCGTTCCTCGCCGCGGCCGCGATCGGACCGGCCGCGCAGGTGCTTAACGTCGGCTGCGGCACCGGGCAGACCACCCGTGAGGCCGCCCGGCTGGCCAGTGAAGGGAGTGTGACCGGCATCGACCTATCCGCGCGGATGCTCGACCTGGCTCGACGCCGCGCCGAGCAGGAGGGCCTGACCAACGTCCGGTTCGAGCAGGCCGACGCGCAGGTGGCCGACCTCGGCGTGGGCCGCTACGACCGGGCGATCAGCCGTACCGGCGTAACGTTCTTCGGCGACCCCATCGCGGCGTTTGCCAACCTCGCCCGTGCGCTGAAGCCCGACGGGCGCATGGTGCTGCTGGTCTGGCAGAGCTACGCGGAGAACGAATGGCTCGCCGCGTTCTTCAGTGCGGTGGCCACCGGTCGGGACATCCCATCCCCGCCGTCGGACGGCCCCGGCCCGTTCTCGCTGGGCAACGCCGACCGGGTGCACGCCGTGCTGACCGCGGCTGGGTTCGGCGAACCGGAGCTCGTCGGCGTGCGCGAACCGATGTTTTTCGGAAGGGACGTCGCGACCGCCGAGGCGATGGTCCTCGGCATCGTCGGCGGCATGGTCGCTGATCTCGACGACATGGCCCGCGCCGACGCCATGGCCGCCCTGCGCACCACGCTGGAGGCGCACCTCGGCCCCGACGGCGTCACGTATCGCTCGGCGATGTGGATCGTCACGGCCCAGTGCGCCGGCTAGGGTGCGAGCCCGGCAGCACGCCGACGGCCTGCTCCTTCTCGGACTGTATCCGGCTGTCTAGCACTGACCGCAGATTCCGTAATAGATCGCAGTCCGGCCTCGCGGCGAGTGATCATCCTTTCGTTCGTCGCCGAAGCCTGAGCGCGGCAGCGATCGTCCAGTACGCGGCGAGTAGCGCGACGGTGCAGAGGGCGAGTGCGGCGAGCGCCAGTGGAGAAAACTGGTTCCAGTCCAGTTGGCGGAACGCGTGAACAGCCAAGATTCCCGTCGCGATGCCCACCGCCGCGACCGACAACGCAACTACCCGCAGCTGGCGGGCGGCCGGCATCGCGCTACGGGCCAGCAGCACAGCGGGGACGGCGAGCAGGACGAGGCCGTGCACCCCGATCGCGTGCAACAGCACCAGGTCACCGCCGCTGGTCGCCGGCTTGATCAGCAGGTAGTCGGGACCGACCGTGGCCGCACTCGGACCGAGGTAGCCGGTGGTGCGTTCGGTGAACCCGGCACCGATGCTGCCCTGGTAGACGCCGCTGTTGTTGAAGATCATAATCAGCCCGATCACGCAGCCCATGAACAGCAACACAATCCCGGCCAATACACCGAGCCGGGCACTTGCCGGAGTGCCCCTGGACCGGGCCGCCGCCACCAGCAGCACCAAAGTGGCGGCCAGGAAGACTCCGGCGGTGCCGGCCGCGCCGCCGCGCATCAGCGCCGCATCCAGCGGGGTGGTGAAGTTGTAGTGGCTGGGCACCCCGCGCCAGGCCTGGAACCCGATGATCGAGGTCTCGCCCACCCCGAACAGCACGGTCGCGGCGCCGACGAGGTGACGCTGCCACGCCCGGGTGCGCACCGCAGGCAGGATCAGCGCAACCGACCAGCAAGCCAGCCATCCCGTCTCGGCGAAGGTCGCCGGCTTGCGCAGTGACACCGGGCCGGTCCAGGAACCGCCGGTGGCCATCAACGCGGCGACGTGCACCAGCATCGTTATCAGCAGGACGGTGCCGGTGACCCACAAGAGCCGCGGCCAGGCCGTGACGACCGGGGTCGAGTGCTGTGTGCCGCCGAGGATGGGCTCGCCGACGATGCCGGTGCTCATCGGTCCCGCCTTCTCGTCTTCGTGTTCCGACGAGCACGACCGAAGACCAGGTGGTCGAGCCCGAACCGGCCCGAACCGGTCACGGCGAGAACGAGGCTCAGCAGGCCGAGTGCGATGACCAACTCGGGACCGTTGCGATCAAAAGCGAACAGACCGCTCGTGTGAACGAAGATCCAGGCGCCGACCATGTTCACCGCCATCAGGGCGCCGATCACTGGCACGCCGAACCCGAGAATCAGCAGGGCACCGCCGATCAACTCCCCGACCAGGTTGGCCGGTCCCGTGATCGCGGGCAGCGGCACACCCGACTGGTCGAATGCCTCCACCACCCCGCCCAGACTGCCGCCGTAGTCGTACACAACTTTGGCGTGCACGATCATCATCACACCGAGCCCGACGCGGGCTAGGAGCAGTACGAGATCACGCGTGACCGTCGTGACGCCGGTGGTCCGGACGGCGTTGGAACTGTCCACAGTAGTCATTTGTCGGATCCTTCCTGGTCGGTCGTCACCCCGTCAGACGGTGATGAGACCGGGAATTCATCGGTCCGTGATTGATCGTTGCCGAGCCACGCCGCCGGCGCGTCTACCCCGGGGCGGCTCGCGCCCTACCGCGCTCGGCGCATCGCGCGCAGCGGCGCCTACGACGCCAGCCGTAGAGGACCTAACGTGTGCTCTGGGCGAATGCGGCATGCTCACGCCTGGACTGGCGCCCTACGGTGGGGTTATCGCCACAACAGAGCTGTTGCCGAACCTGTACCTGCTGACCCCGGGTGGCTGGCAGGTCTATCTGTGGCACGACGAGACCGGAGTTGTCACCCTCATCGACGCCGGCGCAGCCGGCTCAGGTCCGGAGCTCCGTGCGCCCTAGCCGATCTGGACCTGGAACCCACGGACGTCGATCGGCTTGTCCTCACGCATTTCCACGACGACCACACCGGTGGTGCCGCCGAGGTCGCCGGATGGGGCGGCGTTGAGGTACTGGCCCACGCCGACGATGCGCCGATCATCCGCGGTGAGCAGACCGACCTCCACCGAACTTCACCGAATCGGAACGGAAGCTGCACGCCCAGATTGCTTACGCGCTGCCTCCGGCGCCGCCATGTCGGGTCGACCGAGAGCTAGTTGACGGGGAGGTCCTCGACATCGCCGGAGGAGCGCTGGTGATCGCCACGCCCGGTCACACCGACGGCAGCATGGCACTACTGCTGCCGCGACCACGGGTGCTGACGTCCCTCCTCTATATCGCAGGACATGGCTTTCTGTTACCAGTGGCTGAGTGGCTCTCACGAAATTTTTTACTTGCGCCTAACTGAAGGTGGGCAAGGCGGTAACCACCCTCTCGCTACTGTCAGTTCCATGGCCACTACTCATCTACACTTCTTCCATGGTCTGAGGGTGCGTCCGGGAGAATCGAACCCAATGGCAATGTTGTGTCGAGTGCTGATGCTTGTCGCGGCGATCGTGTCGATGGCTACCCTGGTGCTGCTGTGGTGGCTGGCGTAACCCAGTGGTCCTTGACTGGGTTCGACCAGTCGAGCGTCTGTGATGGGCCCCCTGATGCAGCTGCGGGTCGCGGCGGGATGATTCTCCGCCATGGGCGAGGGTGGCAGCGGGCACGACAAGGCCGCGCCAGAGGTAGCGGCGTCGATGCGATGACTATTAGCTGCGATCGACGCAGGGCAGATGTCGTGCTCGAAGGGCTACCGCAGGCAGCTGCACGACGCGATCGTCGCACTGGAAGCCATGGCCCGGTGTGGCCAGGCCGACGCTGTGACGGCATCACGGTCCTCGGTGTCGGAATCCAACGCACGGTAGATCGTCGGTGGGTCGCGCCGGATGCCTCGGCGAGCGGATAGGGGGTTGAGGATCTAGCGATGACTGAGCCAGAAGACCCAGATGACACCGAGCTCGATTCTGAGTCTTCAACCGACGAGCCAACAGCTGAGAAGGATCAGGAGACAGGGGACGACGACGTGGCTAGCGGTTACCAGGGGTCAGGTGATACGTACTGACGAGCTGCAAGCGGAGCCCACGAAGACCCATCCCTCATAGCATCGCTGCGCGTAGCTCAGGTTTGGGCAGCGCGGCGACAATGCCCAGAGTAAGGCTTGTGGCGCTGTAAGCGTTCACGGGACCGCAGCCGGGCCCTGCCGGCTGAACACTTCACGGAGCGTCGGAGTGGACAAGGAAGGCTAATGCGCACTGTGGGCACGTCCGACCCGGCGGGCGATCAAGCACGGCAGCAGCAACCGGGAGCAGGTGCCCGCATCGCGCCTTGAGCACGCCTACAGGATGGTCACGGTCGCACAGCAACAAGTGCGCGGCGTAGTCCAGCGGCGAAAACGCCCACTGCGCGGGGCGGCTCACCGGGCGTACGTCCATGTCGGCCTCCCCCTGCGGGGGTCCGTGAGTGACTTCGAACAAAGATACTTTAAGAAGCAGAATTGACAATCATATGAATGCCGCCTGGCCGGCAGCCACGCTAAACTGCACGTGCATATGTTTAGCTAACCTGCACGCTCGTCTGCAATTGCTGCCGCAAAGCAGGGCAGCTTCACTCAGATGAGTGGTATCACTGCGCTGTGGTATCAAACACGCGTCTGTCGGGATCATCATATTGCCGGGGCGGATAGATATGGGGATAACCAATAACCGAAGTGTTCACCGCCTAACTCACGCGTTCGGTTAGGAACAGGTCACAGGGGAACCCGCAGCAGGAGGTCGCGGAACACGCCCGGGAGCTGGGGGCGGGGTCTGCCTGACGCCCGCCCACGCGCAACAAGCCGAAGCGGTGCGACGGGTTTACGAGAAATCTTGAGCTGAAGGAGCGGACATGGACAAGACTGCGCTGTATGCACGTGACCTGAGCGGTGTGGAGTGGCGCAAGAGCTCCTACAGCACGGTGATTGAAGAGTTCGAATGCGTCGAAGTCGCCGACCTCGGTCACGGTGCCGTGGCGCTGCGGGACTCCACCGACCACACGCGGGCGCCGTTGAGGTTCACCGCGGCCGAGTGGGCGGCGTTCACCGCGGGGGTCCGTGACGGGCAGTTCTGATATGTCCTTGGGCGTACTAGTCGGTGATCGTGAGCTGTTGTCGCCCGGTCGGATCTGGACCAGCCCAACGTAGGGCTTGAGCGGGACCGCCGCTCCGCGCTGCCACAGTGTTGGTGAGCACGCTCAGGAAGCGTCGGCTTGCAGCTCAGGTGTGGACAGCGCGGCGACGATGCACAGGGTGACGCTGGTGGCTGTGTCAGCGTTCACGGGACCGCAGCCGGGGAATGCTGCCGGCTGAACCTTCCCGGAGCGTCGGAGTCGAC
>DASQVB010000361.1:0-7084 GCA_035640975.1 Pseudonocardiaceae bacterium | reverse complement strand
TTCTCCTATCTGCGCCGGCTGCCGATGCATGAGCTCAAGTTGGCCGGTTCGTTCGCCGTGAGCCTGCGATCTCCCGAGGCGGACCTCGTGGACGAGCAGATCGTGGCTACCTTGGTGAACCTGGCACACGCCTTGGAACTGAGCGTGACCGCGGAGGGTGTGGAGACCGACGTCCAGCTCGAGCGGTTCCGAACGCTGGGGTGCGACGTCGGCCAGGGGTCGCTGTTCGGCTTACCCGGTACTGCGGAGCAGGTCGATACCAGGCTGCGGGCTACCACGTCACTTTGAAATCGCCACAAGACGCGGTGACCGGACCACTCACTAGGCTGATGGATCCTGCACACAGCGTGCGTGCGTGATGTACACAGCGTGCGGACATGCGCCGGGAAGCAACCGATCGGGCGTGCAGGCGTCTCGCTGGGTGTGGCCGAGCCGCTCGGACGCACCATAGCGACACCGATACGCTGCGTTGACGATTGTGCGCGCCACGTGTTCACTCTTATCGGTCGCCCAGATGCGCAGGTACGACGAAGGGGAGGTCATGACTCGACGGGGATTGCTGACCGGTCTGTTGGTGTCCGGTCTGCTCGCTGCGGGTTCGCTGACCGCCATGCCGGCGAGTGCGCAACCATCACCCGTGCCGCTGTCACCGTCGTTGCTCGGCCAGTTGCTCTCCACACCCACCGGCCGGCTACCGTTGATGGTGCATGGAGCGACGCTTGCAGACGCCGAACGCGCGGTCGCCGCCACCGGGATGCAGCCGGTCACGACCTTCCGCAAGATCGGCGTGGTGGCCGCGTGGGCCACCGGACCGCAAGTGCAGGCGGCCCGCACCCAATCCGGTGTGACCTATATCGAGGGCGACCAGCCCATTGCCCGGCACGCCGACGCCCCTCAGGTGGCGACCCGCGGGCTGGAGGCCAGGCAGACCTTGGTTGGTGCGAACGGCTCCTCGCTGGACGGCAACGGTGTCAGCGTGGCGGTGATCGATTCCGGCATCGATCCCACGCACCCCGCATTCGCCGGGGGCAAAGTCGTGCAGAATCTGAAGAGCGTCTGTCTGGATGAAGCCAACACCGACACCAACTGCATTGTGTCGCTGCCCACCGCTGTCGACACCGACACGCTATCCCTCGGGGGCCACGGCACCCATGTCGCGAGCATCGCGGCCGGCCGCAGTGTCACCCTCAGTGACGGCAACACGGTGTCCGGAGCCGCACCCGAAGCCAAGATCGTCTCCTTATCCACCGGCGCGGCCGTGGCGGTGATCAGTGCGGACACCGCGTTGAACTGGGTGCTGGAAAACCACGCCAGGCCGTGCGGGGCGGAAGTGTCTGCCGCGCAGTGTCCGCCGATCAAGGTGGTCAACAATTCCTACGGCCCGCCGGGCGGGGGCGAGTTCGACGTGAATTCGGCTGCCGTGAAGCTTCAGCGCCAGCTCGCGTCCGAGGGAGTGGTGACCGTCTGGGCCGCCGGCAATGACGGCGGCGACGGCTCGAAGAGCCTCACCAACCCGGCCGCTCAGGACCCCACCGGTGGAATCATCTCAGTGGCCGCCTACAACGACGAGGGCACCGGCACCCGCAGCGGTCCGGTAGCCGCGTTCTCCTCCCGCGGGGCCAAGGACGATCCCTCGACCTGGCCGGATATCTCGGCACCAGGCGAGAACATCGTCGGCGCTTGTCGCGCCTATCAGCCGATCTGCTCCACCGGGCTCAAGCCACAGAACGGCCCTGGACTTCTCGACGTGGGCAGCTACAACACGCTCAGTGGTACGTCGATGGCGGCACCGCAGATTACGGGAATCGTGGCATTGCTCTTCCAGATCAACCCGACCGCGACGCCGGCTGAGATCGAGGCTGCGTTGAAGTCGACGGCCTTCCACTATTCCGACGGTGCGCCTTATCAGAACGTGGGTGGGTACTCGACATCCTTCGACAAGGGCACCGGGTTGGTCGACGTGGTGTCTGCAGCGCAAACGCTGGGGGCACATACGCCCTGAGCCACGACACACCCCGGTTACTGGCGTGCCAGCGGCCGTAAGGGCACAATGTGTGACGGTGTACCGGTTGATCACGAGGACGTAGGGGAAGACGCTTCTCGTCGATCAGCGGAGGTCACCAGGATGAGCACCAGTGGAACTATCTACGTCCACTCGTCGCCGTCGGCGGTATGTCCGCACGTCGAGTGGGCGGTAGCGGGCGTCCTGCAGATCAGAGTCGACCTGCAGTGGACTGCCCAGACGGCCGCGCCTGGGCAGCTGCGCGCCGAATGTGACTGGTCCGGGCAACCGGGTGCCGCAGCGGCCGTGGTCAACGCGCTGCGGGCGTGGCCGATGCTGCGTTTCGAAGTGACCGAGCAACCCAGTTCGGGGGTGGACGGAGAGCGGTTCTGCTTCGTACCCGGGCTCGGTTTGTGGCGAGCCCGCACCAGCGCCAACGGTGACATCGTGGTCGGTGAGGATCAGTTGCGGGCCTTGGCCGCCAACGCTCGCAGCGGAGAGACTTTCGCGCACCTGCTCGACCAGCTCCTCGGCGCAGCGTGGGACGAGGCGCTGGAGCCGTTCCGCCGCGCTGCCGACGGTGCTCCGGTGACCTGGCTGCACCGCGTGGGCTGAGCAAGGGCGTAGCCTGCGCCGGTGCAGCGTGTCGTTCGACGCCGATGGGCTCTGTTCGCGGTGACAGCGGCGGTGCTCGCCGCTGCAGTGGGCGCTGGGGTGCTGGTGCGCGAGCTGCAGCCCACCGCGAGCGCTGACGGGGCTGCGTCGACCGTGAACAACGCACCGCCTCGCGCGCCCGCACCAGGGCCGGCCACCGTCGCGCTCGTCGAGGACGTCACAGTGCATCCGGACGCCGAGCGGGTACGCCGGGTGCTGCAGAGGTATTTCGACGCGATCAACGCAGGGGACTACAAGCTGTGGCGCAGCACCGTCACCCCGCAGTACGCCCGGGACATCGGGGAAGCGACCTGGCGCGACCAGTACCGGTCCACCCTCGACGGCAGTATCGTGCTGCACCGGTTGGAACCCCGAGCCGGTGGCGGGCTGGTCGCGCTACTGTCGTTCACCAGCCTGCAGGACCCTGCCGACGCGCCACCCGAGCTGCCGGTGAGGTGCCTGCGGTGGTGGGTATCCTACCCGCTGATCGGCGAGGCCGACGAGCTGCGACTGAGCCCGAACTCACCCGGCGCAAGCCTGCGGGTGCCCTGCTGAGGTTGGTGGTTCTTCAAGGGCGGCCAACCCCAGGGTTGGCCGCCCTTGAAGAACCAACTACAGCGGAATGTTGCCGTGCGCGCCGCGGCCCACCGGTGCCGCTGCCAACGCTTCCGCCAGCCGCCGCCGGGTCTGCGCCGGCTTGACCACCTCGTCCACCACCCCGATCGTCACCGCGCGATCGACCCCGCCGGCGATCCGCTCATGGTGCTCGGCGAGTTTGGCGTGCAACGCCTCCCGCTCGTCCTGTGCCGCCGCACCCAGCGCTTTGCGATGGAGGATGCCCACTGCGGCCTTGGCGCCCATCACGGCGACCTCGGCGTCGGGCCAGGCGAACACCTGAGTAGCTCCCAGCGACCGGGAGTTCATCGCGATGTAGGCACCACCGAAGGCTTTCCGGGTGACCAGGGTGACCCGGGGAACGACTGCCTCGGCGAAGGCGTGCAGCAATTTGGCGCCGCGCCGCACCACGCCGTCCCACTCCTGGCCG
Organism: Pseudonocardiaceae bacterium; assembly: GCA_035640975.1. Lineage (GTDB taxonomy): Bacteria > Actinomycetota > Actinomycetes > Mycobacteriales > Pseudonocardiaceae. The sequence continues at coordinate 3,383 of DASQVB010000361.1, read as the reverse complement.
ACACCAGGCAGATAACCGGGCACGTCCACTAGGACCAGCAGGGGCACCCCGAACGAGTCGCACATCCGTACGAAGCGCGACGCCTTCTCGGCCGACACCGAGTCCAGGCAGCCCCCGAGCCGCAACGGGTTGTTCGCGATCACTCCAATGGTGTGCCCGGCGAGCCTGCCCAGTCCCACCACGATATTGGGTGCCCATTTGGGCTGCAGCTCCACGAACCCACCGGCCGGATCGGGCCCGGCATCAGACCCGGCCTCGGACTGGTCCAGCACGGCGCGCACCAACGGCCGGACGTCGTAGGCCCGTTGCCGTTCCGCGGGTAGGTGTTCGGAGAGGTCGACCTCCTCGGGTATCGAGTCCAGGTCGAACGTTCCCGGTCGGGCCAGCAGGCCGGCGATATGGCGGGCACGCAGCACCGCGTCGGACTCCGAGTCGGCCAGCACGTGCACCACGCCGGATTTCTTGCCGTGTGCGCTGGGACCACCCAGGGACTCCATGTCGATCTGCTCGCCGGTCACACTGCGCACGACGTCGGGACCGGTGACGAACACCCGCCCGTCCGGTGCCATGATCACGACATCGGTGAGGGCCGGACCGTAAGCGGCCCCACCCGCGGCGGCCCCGAGCACCACCGAGATCTGCGGCACCCGCCCGGAGGCCCGGACCATCGCGGAGAACACTTGGCCGACGGCATCGAGCGCCTCGACACCCTCGGTCAGTCGCGCCCCGCCGGAATGCCATAACCCGATCACCGGACACCGCTGCCGGATCGCGGTATCGATGGCTGCCACGATGTGCTGGCAGCCTTGCGACCCCATTGCACCGCCCATCGTGGTGGCGTCGGTGCAGTAGGCGATCACAGTGGTCCCGTCGATGCGACCGCGGGCGGCGAACGCACCGCTGGCGTCACGGGGCGCCAGCTCGGCCAGGGTGTCAGGGTCGAACAGGCAGGTGAGGCGCAGCTCTGGGTCCCGCAGATCATGTGCTTCGCCGTTGCTGGCCGGCGAGTCGGTGCGGCGACGGTGCGCAAGAGCTGTCACGTGATCTCCTGGGTAGGGGAAGCGAGTGGCCTTACCTGCGGCGGGTCCGGCTGGGCTGGTCAGTCTGGGCTGGTCAGGCTGGCCCGTCACGCCGACGTAAAGGCAAGTGCAACGTTGTGCCCGCCGAATCCGAACGAGTCGTTGACGGCCGCGTGCAACTCCACCTCGCGGGCAGATCCGACCACCACGTCGAGCTGTACACCGGGATCGGGGTCCTCCAGGTTCAGGGTGGGAGGCACAACACCGTCGCGTACCGCCAGCAGGCAGGCCATGCCCTCGATTGCGCCTGCGGCGCCGAGCAGGTGACCTAGCGCCCCCTTGGGCGCGGTGATCACTGGGTGGGTGCCGATGGCGGTCCGGATCGCGGCCGCCTCGGAGACGTCGCCCACCGGGGTAGCGGTGGCGTGCGCGTTGACGTGCCCGACGTCGCCCTTGTCCAGCCCCGCGGTTCGTAGCGCGGCCGAGATTGCCCGGCCGGCTCCGATGCCCTCCGGCTCAGGCGCGGTGATGTGATGGCCGTCGGAGCTGGTGCCCACGCCGGCCAGTCGGCCGTGCAGGAAGGCTCCGCGGGCTGCGGCGAACTCCGCCCGCTCGAGTACCATCACGCCGGCACCCTCACCGAGCACGAACCCGTCCCTGGCGATATCGAACGGCCGAGAAGCCCGTTCGGGCTCATCGTTACGGGTGCTCATGGCGCGCATCTGGGCGAAGCCGGCCAGCGTGATGGGGATGATGCACGCTTCGGCCCCGCCGGCTACCACGACGTCGACCTCGCCGGTCCGCAGCATCCGCCACGCGATGGCCAGCGCCTCGGCACCGGAGGCACAGGCAGCGACCGGGGCGTGCACGCCACCACGAGCGCCGAGGTCCAGACCGACATGCGCGGCCGGCCCGTTGGGCATGAGCATCGGGATGGTCAGCGGTGACACCTTGCGCATCCCGGCGTTCTCGAGCAGATCATCCTGGCCGAGCAGGGTGATTGCGCCGCCGATGCCAGTGCCAATCACCACGGCCAGCCGTTCGGGCTCAACCTCTGGTGCGCCGGCGTGCTGCCACGCTTCCCGCGCCGCGATCACCGCGACTTGCTCGCAACGGTCCCAGCGGCGGGCCTCCACCCGCTGGAGTACGTCGGCCGGCTCGACGGCCAGCTTCGCGGCGATCCGCACCGGAAGATCGAAGCGATCCACCCACTCCTCGGTCAGCGCGACGACCCCGCTCTTGCCGGAGCGCAACGCGTCCCACGTCGACGTGGCGTCCCCACCGAGCGGAGTGGTAGCGCCGAGCCCCGTGACGACAACATTAGGAGGAGTCATGCGGCCTTGGCGACGTAGTCCACCGCGTCACCAACGGTCTTGAGGTTGGCTAGTTCGTCGTCGGGCACCTTGACCCCGAAGCGGTCCTCTACCTGCACAGCGATCTCCACCATGGACAGCGAGTCAATGTCCAGGTCATCCACGAAGGACTTGTCCGGGGTGATCTCGCTGGTCTCCACGCCCGCTACCTCGTTCACAATCTCGGCGAGGACACCGAGAATCTCCTCGTTGGTCACTCCATAATTCCTTTCTGTCGATCGTGGACGATCGAGGCCGGCGGCCCCGCACTGTGGAATTCGCCCACTGAGATTTCGTCCCACTGAGAGTTAATGTGCCTTGTTACTGGGGTGTTTCCGTCCGCTGCGGAGCCTGAGGTTCAGGGCAAGATCACCGCCAGGCCCGCATAGGATAGTCCGGCGCCGAATCCAACCAGCAGTGCGAGATCCCCGGAGCTGACCCGGCCTTCGGCGCGCATGTGGTCCAGTGCAAGCGGTATCGACGCCGAGGATGTGTTTCCCGAGTGGACGATGTCGTCGGCCACCACCATGTCCTCGCGGGCGCCGGCTGCCCGCATGCGCTTGGCGATGGCCTCGACGATGCGCAGGTTCGCTTGATGCGGCACCAGCACGTCGACGTCGACCGGAGCGATCCCGGCCAGCTCCAGTGCTCGCAGCGCAACCGGCGCGATCTTCGTGATCGCCCAGCGGTACACCTCCTGTCCTTCCTGGTAGATGAAGGAGTTGCGATCGGCCACCACAATGGTGCTCACCAGATCCCCGGCGCTACCGGCGGCGATCGGGCCAATGCCAGGCCCCTCGTGCTGGGCCGCTGGTCCCACCACCGCGGCGCCTGCGCCGTCGGCGAAGATGATGCAGGTGGAGCGGTCCATGGGGTCTACCCAATCGGACAGCTTCTCCGCCCCGATCACCAGCACGTGCTGCGCGGAGCCGGCGCGGATCATGTCGGATGCCAGTCCCAGCCCGTAGCAGAAGCCGGCGCAGGCGGCGTTGATATCGAAGGCGGGAGCGGC
>DASQVB010000360.1:0-13338 GCA_035640975.1 Pseudonocardiaceae bacterium | reverse complement strand
TGCGGATCGGTCCTTACCGGGTCGACCCGCCGGTGGTGCTCGCTCCGATGGCCGGGATCACGAACGTTGCCTTCCGGCGGCTGTGCCGCGAGCACGGGGCGGGGTTGTACGTCTGTGAGATGATCACCAGCCGCGCGCTGGTGGAACGACACTCCAGCACCCTGCGGATGATCAGCTTCGACGCGGCAGAGCAACCCCGCTCGATGCAGCTGTACGGGGTCGATCCGGTGACAATCCGCAAGGCCGTAGCAATGGTGCGCGACGAGGATCTCGCTGACCACGTCGACCTCAACTTCGGCTGCCCGGTTCCGAAGGTTACCCGCCGCGGGGGCGGTGCCGCGCTGCCCTACAAGCGGGCCCTGTTCGGCGAGATCGTCCGATCGGCGGTCGAGGCGGCCGGACACCTCCCGGTCACGGTGAAGTTCCGGATCGGCATCGACGACGAGCACCGCACCTTCCTCGACGCCGGCCGGATCGCGCAGGACGCCGGGGTGGCAGCGGTAGCGCTGCACGGACGCACCGCCGCGCAGCGCTACTCCGGCAGTGCCGACTGGGACGCCATCGGCGCGCTCAAGCAAGCCGTCACATCGATTCCGGTGCTGGGCAACGGGGACATCTTCGCCGCCACCGACGCGATCCGGATGGTGGAGCACACCGGCTGCGACGGCGTCGTGGTGGGCCGCGGTTGCCTGGGGCGGCCGTGGCTGTTCTCCGAGCTGGAGGCCGCGTTCGCCGGCAGCCCGGCCCCGACACCACCGAAGCTGGGGCAGGTTGCGGCAATCCTGCGTCGCCACGCGGGGTTACTGGCCGAGCATCTCGGTGCCGACAAGGGTCTGCGTGACCTGCGCAAGCACATCTCCTGGTACCTGCACGGCTTTCCGGTCGGCGGCGGCGTGCGGCGAGCGATGGGGATGGTGTCCAGCTTGGCCGAGCTGGATGGCCTGCTCGACCAGTTGGATCCCGACGCCGCGTTCCCGCCCGACGCCGACGGTCCCCGAGGCCGCCAGGGCTCGCCCGGACGGGTGGTACTACCCGAGGGCTGGCTAGACGACCCGGCGGACCTCACTGTCCCCGCGGACGCCGAACTGGCCCATTCCGGCGGCTGAGGTCAAGCAGGTAGTACCATCCATCCCCCGGATGGCCTAATACACCTGGTCCAGGGGAGGAGGTCAGGGTGTCCGACGGGCCGGAGGGTGTCCCGCGCGGGCACCACTGCTTGCGGCGAACCGGCAAGGCGTTGGTTACTGCAGTGGCCTGCCTGGTCTTCGTGGTTACTGCTGGCGGCTGGACCACCACGCAATGGCTGGACGGACAGCTGCGTGATGTGGTCGCGCTCGACCCAGAGTCCGCGGCGATCACGGATGCGGACGCCCAACGTGGCGACGAGAACGTCCTGCTGGTCGGCTCGGACAGCCGGCTGGGTGCCCAGCAGGGCGACGGCGTCGGCAGCGTCGACGAGGTGGGCGGCGCTCGCTCGGACACCGTGATGATCGCCCATCTACCTTCCGACCGGTCTCGCGCGGTGGTGGTGTCCTTCCCGCGAGACCTGCAGATTCAGCGACCGCCGTGTGAAGTGTGGGACTCGGCCTCGGGTTCCTACACCAGTCAGATCGACGCCGGCGCCAGCGTCGCCAAGTTGAACACCGCCTACGAGGTCGGTGGGCCATTGTGTGTCACCAAAGTCGTCCAGGACCTGTCCGGGCTGGCCGTGACCCGGTTCGTCGGAGTCGACTTTCACGGATTCAAGAGCATGGTCGACGCCGTCGGTGGGGTGCGGATCTGCGTGGAGCGCCCGCTCAAGGACAGCCAACTCGGCACGATCATCCCGCAACCGGGCTATAGCACCATCTCAGGTAACACCGCATTGAATTACGTCCGGGCCCGGCACGTCATTGGTGACCCGACGTCGGACTACGGCCGGATCTCCCGTCAACAGCACTTCCTGTCCGCGCTGCTGCGCCAAGTGCTGTCTCCGGGAGTACTGCTCAACCCCGCAAAGTTACGCGCGCTGATCACCGCGGTTGCTGCGAATACCGTCGGCCAGAACGTCGACTCGTCGGCGCTGCTGCCCTTGGCTCAGTCGGTACAGGGGCTGGACCCCTCCAACGTCGCCTTCGTCACGGTGCCGACCACTGGATTGGCCAACGAGTACGGCAACGAGGAGCTCCAAGCGGAGGACAACGCAGCGCTGTTTCGGACGATCATCGACGGTGCGCCGCTGCCGGGCACGCAACCGCCTGAGGCTCCTAGTGGGGCCCCTTCCACCGCACCGGTGGCGCCGCAACCACCAACACCTTCGGCGGCGCCCCAGTCCCCGGCCGCCGGGCAGCCTCCGGCCGCCGTCCCACTGGCCACCGTCAACGGTGCCGACACCGTGTGCGGCTGAGGCGGGTGTTGGCCATCGAGACGAGACGATCGTTCGGCCGTACCCTCGGCCAATGCGAGAGATGTTCCACGCCGAGCTGGAGAAACTGGTCGGAGACCTGGCCAGGATGGCTCGGCTGGCCGGGCAGATGATGACCAATGCCTCGACCGCGCTGCACCACGCCGATCTGGTGCTCGCTGAGCTGGTGATCTCCGGCGAGGACGAGATGGCAGCACTGTGCGAGGAGATGGACCAACGCTGCATCAACCTGCTCGTCTTGCAGGCCCCGGTAGCCTTAGACCTCCGGGTGGTCGTGGCGGCCATCCATGCGGTGCGTGATCTGGGCCGGATGGGCAACCTGGGCCAGCACGTCGCCACGATCGCGCGGCTGAAGCACCCGAACGTGCCGATCCCGGACGAGGTCCGCCCGATGTTCGCGCGGATGAGCCTGCTTGCCGCCAGTCTCGCCGAGGAAGCCGCGACCGCGATCGAGAGCCAGGATCCGATGTCCGGTGACCGGCTCGCCGAGGCCGATGACGAGGTCGATGAGCTGCGTCGGCGAATCTTTCGCATCCTCTTCTCGGAGAACTGGTCACACGGCGTGGAGCCAGCGGTGGACGCCGCGCTGATCGGCCGCTACTACGAGCGCTTCGCCGACCATGCGGTCGCGATTGCCCGGCAGGTCGGCTTCCTGGTCACCGGGCAGCCACCCGGGCGATGATGCGGCTGGCAGTCACGAGGACCGCGCATGCAGGAACTCCACGTCGGTGTGGTGCTGCTGGAAACCCAGCTTTCGGTAAGTCTGAAGCGCGGTGGCGTTGTCGGACTCGACGTACAGCATCACCTCCGCCAGCCCTTGCTCGCGTAGGTGCTCCATCCCCGCCGCGATCAGTGCGGCTCCGAGGCCGGTGCCCTGGGCATCGGGGTCCACCCCGATCACGTAGACCTCGCCGGGACCCTCAGGGTGGACCTTTGTCCAGTGAAAACCGAGCAGTCGGCCTTGCTGGTCGACGGCCAGCAAGAACCCCTTCGGGTCGAACCATGGCTGCGCCTCGCGCACCGCAAGTGCGCTGACGTCCCAGTGGCTCTGCTCGGGGTGCCAGGAGAAGGCACGATTGTTCACAGCCACCACCGCAGCCTCGTCCTCGCCCGGCACGAAGCTGCGCAGGGTTACCCCGTCGGGTAACGCGCGCGGCGGGATTGGCTCGTCCAGCCCCCGACGCAACTGCAACAGTTCGCGCTTGCGGGCCAGCCCGGCCTGCTCGGCCAGCCGTAACGCCGCCGGGTGTTGGCCGTGCGCCCACACCCACAGCGGTCCTTCGATCCGGCCGAGCAGGGCAGCGAGCAGCGCAGCGCCGACTCCGTGGCGCCGGTGCTCGGGGTGCACCGCGAACTCGGCGGTGCGACGCTCGGCGCGCTCGTCCACGGCCGCGTAGCCGACCAGGGTGCCGGCAGCATCATGGGCCAGCAGGTGCGCCCCGGTACCGGGATGATGCAGCCGCAGCGAAGCCGCTTCGGAGATCGGATCAACGCCGTCCAACACCGCCGCGGCGGCCAGCAGCCTGGCCACGTCGGCGACCTGCCCGTCAGAGAGCCGGAGGATCCAGGTCAGCGTCGGGGTCACTCACCGGTCAACCTCGCTGCACGGGAAGTGATTCCGTCGCCGCCCGATCTGAGTCACTGTCCGCCGTCTCGGAGTCCTGCTCAGCTGACTGATGCTGGGCCCGCTCCCGGGAAGTCATGCTGCGCAATGGGCGGACGAACTTGTATCCGACGTTGCGCACGGTGCCGATGAGCTGTTCCTGCTCCGGGCCGAGCTTGGCGCGCAGCCGCCGCACATGGACGTCGACCGTGCGGGTGCCGCCGAAGAAGTCGTAGCCCCACACCTCCTGCAGCAACTGGGCGCGGGTGAACACCCGGCCGGCATGCTGCGCAAGGTATTTGAGCAGCTCGAACTCCTTGTAAGTAAGGTCCAGTGGCCGGCCTTTGAGCCGGGCGGTGTAGGTGGCCTCGTCGATCACCAGTTCGCCGAGCACCAGGGCGCCGCTACGGCCGGCGCCCGGCTCGGCGGCGCGCCGCGCGACCAGTAGTCGCAGCCGGGCGTCGACTTCGGCTGGGCCCGCGGTGGGCAGCAGGATCTCGTCGGAACCCCAGTCCGCGGAGAGTGCGACCAGCCCACCCTCACCGATCACTACTACCACCGGCACATCCAGGCCGGTGGATCCGAGCAACCGGCACAGGCTCCGGGAACCAGCCAGGTCCGAGCGGGCATCGACCAGCACCACGTCGTACGGGCCGGCGTCCAACAAGGCGGCGACCTCTGGTGCGGCCGGCCGTACGACGTGGGGTAACAATGACAGCGCAGGTAGCACCGAACCCGGTCCGGGGTCTGCGGTGAGCAGCAGCAGTTCCATGCCCGCTCCCTCCTGCCGCTGGAGGCTGGCGGCCGCGACCTACAGCACGTCCTGGGAGGATACCTGGCGTTGCCACCCCCAATCGATCTCGGTGCGCTGCATCACGCCCAGGACGACGAACGGACTGAATGGAGACACCGGCGTGCGCAAGCTGTTTATCGCTGTGCTGGTAGTCGTAGGCTTGGCCGTGGCGGCGGACTTCGGTGCCGCGGCAGCAGCCGAATACGCGTTGGCCCAACAGCTCAGGGAGCAGTTCAAGCTGGCCTCGGACCCGTCGGTGCGGATCAACGGCTTTCCGTTCCTGACCCAGGCCGTGGCCGGCCGTTATTCGGCCATCGACATCCGGGCGACCGGACTGCCGGTGGATCCGTTGCACGACGTCGCCGTGGAAGCCACCCTGTACGACGTCAACGCCCCACTGTCGGAGGTGACCTCCGGCAACCTCGAGTCGGTACGGGCGGCCCGGGTGAACGGCCGGGTCCGGATCAAGGACTCCGACCTCGGGCGGGCGATCGGGATCGAAGATCTCCGGATCCAGCAGCCCTCCGACGAGGAGATCGAGCAACTGCTTCCGGCGGGTACGCCGTCTCCCAGCAGCCGGCCAGGCAGCGCAGCCGCAACGAACGACCGGGCGGCGATCCGGATGGTCGCGACCACTGATCTGGCCGGACTGCGCGCTGAGATCATCGGGGTCGGATTGATCGAACTCACCGGTGGCGCGGCCCGGATCACCGTCTTGGATGTGCGGCTTGCCCGCGACGGCGTCGGTACGGCGAATCTGCCGGCAGAGATCCGCCGGCTACTGCTCAAGACGTTGAGCACCGACGTGAAAACCGGCGGGCTCCCGTTCGCCGTCACGCCTACCGGGATCTCGGTGCAGCCTGGAGCACTGGTCGTGGAGGGCACCGCGAACAACGTCTCGATGGGCCAGGCCGAAATCGGTGCCGGATGATGGAGCTTGGTGGCTGTCCGGGGTGTGAAACGACGGTCCCGCGCACCGGGAGTCTCCGGTAGTCTCGCCTTTGTGCACTCGCTGCTTACCAAGCGCCGGGCGGTGGACTTCTGCCGTCTGCACAGCAGCCTGTGTCGGATGCTCTGACCCGGGCGGTGCCTCGCGCACGATCGCGGGTGCAGCAGGTGATCAGCCGAGCCGCCGCCCTGACCTTTCCGGAATCCCTCCCCCGGTCAGGAGCGTTCCATGATCTCATCCAGACCGCAGCGATCGGCGTGCAGGCGCCGCTGCGCGACCGGATATCACCTCCAAGACCCTCTACTGTGAATCAAGCAAACACTGAGCGAGGAGCTGCCGCATGAGCCGCGAAAACGTTCTGGTCACGCCAGACTGGGCAGAGCAGAACCTGGACACCGATGGCGTCGTCTTCGTCGAGGTCGACGAGGACACCACCGCCTACGACGCAGGACACATCCCCGGCGCAGTGAAGATCAACTGGAAGACTGAGCTGCAGGACCCCGTGATCCGCGACTTCGTGGATCGGGGCGCCTTCGAAAAGCTGCTGTCGGACAAGGGCATCAGCAACGACGACACCGTGGTGCTTTACGGCGGCAACAACAACTGGTTCGCCGCCTATGCCTACTGGTATTTCAAGCTGTACGGGCACCGTGATGTCCGACTGCTCGATGGCGGTCGCAAGAAGTGGGAGCTCGACGGCCGCACCTTGACCACCGATGAGGTGAGCCGGCCGGCCACCAGCTACACCGCCCAGGAGCAGGACACCTCGATCCGCGCGTTCCGGCAGGAGACGGTTGACGCGATCGGCGCCAAGAACCTGGTCGACGTCCGCTCACCTGACGAATTCTCCGGCAAGATCCTGGCCCCGGCGCACCTGCCGCAGGAGTCCGCGCAGCGGCCAGGGCACATCCCCACCGCGCTGAACGTGCCATGGTCCAAAGCCGCCAACGAGGACGGCACCTTCAAGTCCGACGACGAGCTGCGGGCGCTCTACAGCGCGGTCGGGCTGGACGAAAGCCGCCCCACCATCGCCTACTGCCGCATCGGGGAGCGCTCCAGCCACACCTGGTTCGTATTGCACGAATTGCTCGGGTACTCCGACGTCAAGAACTACGACGGCTCGTGGACCGAGTACGGCTCGCTGGTCGGCGCACCGATCGAACTGGGTAGCAAGGGCTGATCGCGATGTGTGGAGCGCCGGATCAGGACCAGGATCTGCCTCCCGGGACGGATCTGAGCAAGCACACCGTGCTGACCGGCACGGTGCGCACGGGCGATGAACCCGTGGGGGGTGCGTTCGTGCGATTGCTCGACGGCACCGGGGAGTTCACCGCCGAGGTGGTGTCCTCGGCCTCAGGGAGTTTCCGGTTCTTCGCCGGCCCGGGTAGCTGGACCGTCCGGGCACTGCACCAATCCGGCAACGGCGAGGCGGCCGTGACCGCCGACGGCCCAGGCCTGTACACCGTCGCGGTCACCGTGCCCTGAACACCGGGTTGGTAGCTCTTCAAGGACCACCAACCCCCGTTTCGGACGTCTCAAACGGCAGCCAACCCCCGCCAGAGCTGGCGGGGGTTGGCTGCCGTTATGAGCAGTTCTCTGGGGGGTTGGTGGTCCTTGAAGAGCTACCAACCAGCTCGGCAGCGTGGGCGGCGGGCAGGGCGATCTCCAGCGCTTCCATGAGGTCGTTGGCGGTGGGGGCCCGCTGCGGATCCAGCAGCCACTGCACCTGCAGGCCGTCGTACACCGCAATGAGGAAAGAAGCGACGTGCCGGGCGGTGAGGTCGGGCAGCCCATCGACCGAGGCACGCACCATCTCGGCCACGGTGGCACGCAGCCGCTCGTAGCTGTCGGCCAGCTGGACACGAAGTTCGGGCACCCGCTCGGCCTGCGCCAGCGCCTCGACGAAGGCCGCAATCAACGGCCGGTGCTGTTCAAACGTGCTCACCAGCGCCAGCCAGGAGGCCCGCACCCGCTGCAACGGAGTGGCGTCGGGATCGGCGAACACGATCTGGGTGATCTGTTCGAGGTACTCGTCGAAGCACCGCTGCATCGCCCCGTTGAGGAGAGCCTCCTTCGATCCGAAGTGGTAGCCGATCGAGGCGAGGTTGGTCCCCGACGCTGCCACCAGGTCCCGTGCCGTGGTGCGCGCATAGCCCCGGTCCAGCAGGCAACGCCGAGCGCCGTCGAGCAGCGCCTCCCGGTGTCCCATGACCGGAATGCTACCGTGGCTACACAAACGTATGTATGACTTGCCCATGGCGAGCGTGTTGCCGCCGGGATCAACGCTGCCGGATCGGTGCAAGCCGGGCCGGCATCAGCGGACCCAGGTATGACTGTAGACGCGGTATCCTTTGGGTTTCTCGTCATTATCAGGTCTTATGAAAAGGAAGCCGAGGTGACCCTCGCGCGTTCGGATACAAAAGCTACTGTATTCGGCGGCGAGGTCCTCATCACTGAATTCTTTCCCCCAGTCCCGCTTTTGTCTACACTCGTGCTCGCCCGGGAAGTCAGTTCTCTCATCGGGCTCGTTCCCGAACCAACCACTGTACCTGCTGTACAGAGAGACCTCCGCGTCATTGATTGGGCTCAGCCTGCCGGTGATATGATCGTAAGATAGGTCGGGAGTGGTCCCCGCGCTCGAGCGTTCCAGATCTACTACAGCGTCTTGGCCAGACTCATGAAAGTGGAACTCTTCCGCGTCGATATCAGCCGGGCCTGGGACTTCCGACAGCACCGTGGGCACTGGGGTGCCGGTGTACTCCGAAGGCTCCGGTAGGCCATAGGACCCCGGTCCGGAGCCGCAGGCGACAAGTATGGGCACACAGGCAGCGAGGGTGGCTACGACACGCACATGCTGACGCACAGTTTGTACGATAACCCCCGATGACCCACGGCACCGACTGGGCTAGACGATCACCGTCGACCTGCGCGCAGCTACCGGCATCGACCGCACATCGGCCAAGACGCCCCACAGTTAGACAAACGTATGTATAATCAGGGAGTATTATACGCGTGCTACCCCCGGGCCCGTCGCTGCCGGCACTGGTACAAACCGGATTGATCTGGCTGGATCCCATCCACTTCGTCCACGCCTGCCACCGGCGTTATGGCGATCGATTCGCTATCCGGATTCCCGGGATAGGCACACTTGTCTTCCTGACCGATCCGGCCGACATCAGATCGGTAGCACGTGGCGACCCAGCGCTCTTCCGTGCCGGGGAGGCGGCGCTCCACTCAGCGAAATCCTCGGGCCACATTCGCTGCTCATCCTCGACGGCGACGAGCACCGGCGCAGCCGCGGGATGATGCTGCCGGCATTCCATGGCGACTCGGTACGCAGACAAGTCGCCGAGATGATCGCCATCACTACTGACGATGTCGCGCGTTGGCCGGTGGGCGAACCGTTTCCGTTGTATCCCCGGATGCAGGCAATCACCCTCGAAGTCATTCTGCGCACCGTCATCGGGGTCCCGCACCGAGATGCGCACCGTGCTCCGCGAAGTCCTACGCCGGGTCGAGCTGTCCCCCACCACCGCGCCGGACAAGCCGGTAAAGCCCCGTCACGTGACGATGGTGCCCCGCCTGGGAGCAATGGTGACAGTGCGCCGCCGCATTCCGGCCGCCGCTCACCGCGTCGCATGAGCTGATGGGTTCGTATGCAGATGCGGACGGTGCATACGTCGCGCTAGATCAAGTCCGATATATTCACCCGACCACGTGGATGAGACCGGTGCGATCAGGGCTAGGCCATGGGAAGCGTGGAGCCCTTCGTCTCCGCAGTCATCGGATATGGACAGGTGATCGGGACAGTGGTTCGCGCGACGTTACTGGTAGCTGTGCTGGCGGTGGTCAGCTTGCTCGGTGCTTGTGGACGAGACCCTGGACCGGCCGCAGCGCCCGAGTTCGGCCCACCGGTCAACGAACCAGGCGGGGCGTCGGCTGGACCGGCACCGGCGCCAGTCGGGCCGACCGTCCAGACGATCAACATCACGGTGCGCGACGGGCAGATCACCGGGGAGACCGGCAGGGTCACCGTCCCGCTGGGGACCCCGGTCACCGTATCCGTGACCAGCGACGTCGCTGACGAGATCCACGTGCACGGCTACGATCGCAAGGGTGAGATTCCCACCGCCGGCGGCACCGGCTCGGTCAGCTTCACCGCAAATACCCCCGGAGTCTTCGAGGTGGAACTGGAGGAATCCAAGCTCCAGCTGGTCCAACTGCAAGTCAACTGATCGTCCCTTGATGATTTCGGGCGTGGAGATTGTTGCTGTGCACGGTGTGTCGTGAATGCCGAGTCCCGCGGCGACCAGGCGCTACGATCTGCTGCTGAGCGCGCGCAGAGTACGGGCCTCCGCAACCTGCCCGAATTTACCGACCTGCCGGTCGCCGGTGACACGGCGAACCTGCGCGAGGGACCGGAGCTGCACCCGAACTGTCTGGCTCTGCTGCCGCTGATCGGCGTGTGGCGCGGCGAAGGCGAGGTCGTCTACCCGACCATCGAGGGGCCGTACCTTTTCGGCCAGCAGTTGGTGGTCTGCCATGACGGACGACCGTTTCTGCGGTATGAGTCGCGGACGTGGCTGGTCGACGACGCCGGCGAGGTGATCCGGCCAGCCGCCCGCGAGACCGGGTTCTGGCGGCCGCAATCCGACGACAGCATAGAACTGCTCGCCGCACACGCGACCGGCATCGTGGAAATTTATTACGGGCGACCGCGAAGCCAGACCTCGTGGGAGCTGTCCACCGATGCGGTGGTGCGCACCTCATCGGCCAAGGAGATCACCGGTGCACACCGGCTCTACGGCATCGTCGAGGGCGGTGGCCTGGCCTACGTCGAACAGCGCGCAATGGTCGGCCATCCCCTGCAGCCACACGTCTCCGCCCTCCTGCACCGCGTCGTCGGCTAGCCCCCTGCTATCGCGTTCTGAGGACCGACCGCACCAAATCGGCGAGCGATAAGCGCAGTCTGGCCACAGAACGCAGGAGGGCGTCGACCTCAGACAGCAGTCAGCCCCCGGGCTGCCCGCCGCGAGGTAGCGACGAGCCCGAGCTGGACGAGTGCTCGGGTAAGCCCGGGGGCCGGGTGACTGCCTTGGATTCGCCAGCCGCCTCTCGTCAGTCCGTCGTTGTCGTCAACGCCGTCTGAGGAGGAGGTGGCCTCCACGGCCGTCGGCGGCTCTAGCTGACAGCCACCTCACGAGTCCTATAGCCATTCAACGTTGGACCACCTCCTTTCCCGTGTACCCGCCACGCTAACCGCGTCGCAACCGGCTCGGCAACGTCAATGCAATCCGAGCGCGTCAGTACACGTTTGGGCACAGCATGCGACGGGGTCCTAGGCCTACCATCGTGGTCGTGGACACCTCCCTGCGCCGCACGCTGCACGAGCGGGGAATGCGGATGACTCCCCAGCGGCAGCTGGTGCTCGACGCGGTGCACGACCTGGAACACGCCACTCCGGAGCGCATTTGCGAACACGTGCAACGCCGCGCACCCGCAGTGAACATCACCACGATTTACCGCACCCTCGACCTGCTCGAAGGCCTCAATCTGGTCCGGCATACCCATCTAGGCCACGGCGCACCGAGCTACTCCACCCAGCCGCATGAACACGTGCACCTGGTCTGCCACCGTTGTGGTGAGATCACCGAGGTACCCACCGAGGAGATCACCGAGCTCACCGAGCGGTTGCGGCAACGGTTCGGGTTCCTGCTGGATCCCAGTCACCTGGCGCTGTCCGGACGCTGCGTGAACTGCGCCGGCCAAGACGGCTCGTGACGTCACCCCTGCTCGACCTGCCCGGTGCGGTGCCCCCGCCTACCGGCTCCCCCGACGCTGGGGTGGCCTGGCATCACGGTGACCCGTTGGGTGAGCAGCGCGCCGCCGAGCGCGACGCCGTGGTCGTGGACCGGTCGAACCGCGAGGTGCTCGCCGTGCCGGGTGAGGACCGGTTGAGCTGGCTGCACACCATCACCTCCCAGCACCTGCTCGCCCTCGGTGAGGGCGAGCACACCGAGGTACTGGTACTGGATCTGCAGGGTCGCGTCGAACACCACGCTGTGACCTCCCACCTGCACGAGACGGTGTGGCTGGACACCGAACCCGGCCAGGCGCAGGCGCTGCTGGCCTACCTGAACTCCATGGTGTTCTGGTCCAAGGTGGCGCCGCGGGATGCGAGTTCCGAGCTGGCCGTGCTCTCGCTGCTCGGTCCGGCCACCGACAAGGTGCTCGCGCAGGCCGGACAGCTGACTGAGTTCGTGCGCGTCCGGCCAGACCAGACGGACATCCTGGTGCCGCGCAGTGATGTGCTCGACACCTGGCAACGACTCGTCGAAGCCGGCGCCACTCCCGCGGGAAGCTGGGCCTATGAGGCCATCCGGGTGGCGGGACTGCGCCCGCGACTGGGCATCGACACTGACGAGCGCACCATCCCGCACGAGGTCGGCTGGATCGGCTCCGCGGTGCACCTGGACAAGGGGTGCTACCGGGGTCAGGAGACGGTGGCCCGAGTGGCGAACCTGGGCCGCCCGCCACGGCGGATGGTCTTGCTGCACCTGGAATCACCCGAGATGCTGCCCAGCACCGGGGACCCGGTGCGCGCCGATCAGCGGGTGGTCGGCCGGGTCGGTACCGTAGCCACCCACCATGAACTCGGCCCGATCGCGCTGGCGCTGCTCAAGCGCTCGGTGGATCCGAGCACACCGCTGCTCGCCGGGGACGCCGCTGCGTCGGTGGACCCGGATTCACTCCCTCCGGACACCGGAGAACCACCCGGCCGAGCGGCACTACGCCGGCTGAAGTCACAATAGGCCGGGGAAGGATTAGCGCCCGTGATTGAGGTTCGTCCCGGTGGGCCGCGACGCATCGATCGAGTGCTGGAATCCGGCTATGTCGCCGATCTGTCCGAGCTGGCGCTGGCCGAGGTTCGCGCCCGCCGGGACGACGCGGCGCAGGAGGAAACCGACCTGTCCTACCTGCGTCGGCTACTGCATGCCCGGATCGACATCGTGCGCGCCGAGCAACAACGCCGACGCGACGGCGGCAGCGCCCCTGTCGTGGCGGATCTGGCCCGGATCCTCTCCGCCCACGCCCTGGGCCCGGCGATCGGCTCGGGTCGCTTCCAGCCCCTGGAGCCCTCGCAGGCGCACCGCCAAAGCATCGAAGCACTGGTTTCCGATGTCGACCTCTCTGATGTCGGGTCGCTTTCCGGAGAGCAGCTCAACACCGCTTTGCAGGCCTACAGCAGGCAGGAGAACTCGGTATCCCAGCGCCGCCGCGAGGTGCAGCACGTGATGGATACCTTCAATGCCGAGATCGGCGCCCGGTACGCCAACGGCGCTGCCTCAGTGGACGACTTGCTCGCCGAACAGCGCGGATTCTCCGACCAGCACGGATTCTCCAACCAGGGCGAGGTTACCGACCAGCACGGCCTAAGCCCGGTTCCTGACCCGTCGGGCAGTACCGATCATCAGTCCGGTCGTACCAAGTAACACGACAACCACGGCCAGCCAAGACAGCGGCTCACCGCTGGCGGTCACGAGCGCCAGGACAGTCATGCCGACTCCTTCTCTCGGGGGCAACCTACC
>DASQVB010000359.1:0-2936 GCA_035640975.1 Pseudonocardiaceae bacterium | reverse complement strand
GGGCGGCAGTGTCTCAGCTCTATCAGCGTTTCGGGCGCCCATGCTACTCACTGGCCCAGCGGATCTGCGCGGATGAGGGACTGGCCGAGGACGTGGTTCAGGAGGTGTTCCTGACGCTGTGGCGTGAGCCGACCCGGTTCGACCCGTCTCAGGGTGACTTTGCTACCTGGTTGCTGACGCTGATCCATCACAGAGCGGTCGACACGGTGCGAAAAGAGGCCACTATCCGGCGACGGGTCGTCGCTGTGCCGGAGGTGGGCGAGGACTTGTCGCCAACCCCGGTACCGGACGCCGAAGCGGTGGGAATGGCGCGCGTCGCGGCCGGCCAGGTGCGCGCGGCGCTTGGTCGCCTACCGGTCGAGCAGCGGCGAGTGCTCGCTTTGACCTATTTCGGCGGGCACACTCAGCGAGAGATTGCCGTGCTGACTGGTGTTCCGCTGGACACGGTGAAGTCCCGCACGTTGGCCGCGGTGCAGCGACTGCGCTCGCTACTGACCGATCAGTTGGATTCTGGCGGCTTGGGCGCAGAGGTCCACATGGTAGGGAGGTGGTGACCGATGAACGACCAGCAGGACCGTGTTAGCGGCTGCCTGTACCGTGAGTTGGCGGTCGGCTGGGCCTTGCACGCCCTGGAACCGGTCGAGGAGTCCCTGGTCACCGGGCACCTGGCTGACTGCCCAACCTGCGCCAGCATTGCCGCGGAGACCGAGGAGGTCGGTGCCATGCTGGCCCTGTCCGTCCTGCAGACGATCCCCAGTATTGGGTTGGAGCAGCGGATACTCAGTGCCACGGGTGCCAGTCGGGCAACGTCGGTCGTGTCGCTGGCACTGCCGATGCAGCCAGCCCGACCCATTACGCAGCCATCTGAGGTCGACTTCCGGGGATGGCTGTCGATCACCTGGGCTGACGTGGTGGGTCACGCGGGGGTCGAGCAAGCGCTGCTGGCGGCGGGTAACAGCAGGATCGGGTAGACGGCGGGCCCATACCGAACGGTCACGGTGCAGGTAAGACTCATATCTCGGGAGACGCTGATCATGCCAGCCGCCCAGGAATATAGTGATGAGTTTCGGCAGCGTGCGGTGCGGATGGTGTTCGACGGGCGCTCGGAAGCAGGTGGCCAACTCGAAGCGATCGAACGGGTCGCTGATCAGTTGACAGTGGCCCGGCAGACCCTGCAACAGTGGGTCGAGCAGGCCGGGGCGAAGGAGACTCGCGAGTCCTCGGACGGGGCGCCGCCCGCCGAACCCGACACCTACGAGCAGGGCTTGCTGCTGGTGCAACGCGGTGAACTCGATAAGGCAGAGAGGTTGTGGCGCACGGCCGCTGAGGCCGGTAACACCGAAGCCGCCACCGGTCTGGGCCGGCTGCTGGTGCAGCGCGGCGAGCACGTCGAGGCGGAGGCGTGGTGGCGCAGCGCAGCCGAAACGGGCAACATCGACGCCGCCAACTACCTCGGTCTGCTGCTGGCGCAGCGCGGTGAGCTTGATCATGCAGAGAGCTGGTGGCGCAGCACCGCCGAAGCCGGCAACATCGACGCCGGCACCGTGCTGGGCGTGCTGCTGATGCAGCGCGGTGAGCTCGATGAGGCCGAAACCTGGTTGCGCAGCGCCGCCCACACCGGCAACACCATGGCCGCGTTCAACCTCGGTGTGCTGCTCAGGCGGCGCGGCGATCTTGACGGAGCGACACGGTGGTCACGGGCCGCGGCCGAAGCCGGTAACGCCGACGCCGCCAACAACCTCGGCCTGCTGCTGGAAGAGCGTGGCGAACTCGATGAGGCCGTGGCCTGGTACCGCACCGTCGCCGAAGCCGGTCACGTCACCGCGGCCTACAATTTAGGCCTGCTGCTCAAGCAACGCGGCGAGCACGACGAAGCAGCGACCTGGTACCGCACTGCCGCCGAAGCCGGCAATGCCAGCGCCGCCAACAACCTCGCCGTCCTGCTCGAACAACGCGGCGACCTCGACAAAGCAGCGACCTGGTACCGCACCGCCGCCGAAGCCGGCAACAGCAACGCCGCCTACAACCTCGGCGTCTTACTGGCGCGGCGCGGCGAGCACGAGGAGGCCCTGACCTGGTACCGCACCGCCGCCGACGCTGGCCACACCACCGCCGCCAACGACCTGCGCATCCTGCTGGGCCAGCAACGATCTTAGGCCGGGTTCATAACCGCTACAGCTGAGTTCGTCCAACCCGCGGCGCTTAGAACGTAAGCATGCGCTCACCGCACCGGATCTCAAGCGGTTTCCAACAGTCGCTGCCGTTTCGCACGGAGACGGGGTTATCCCACGTGTGCAGGCTCCTCGGACGGAGGCCAGTCCAGCACCTGCCGTGACCTGCCAGCCCACGGTCGGCCACATGCCCGGTCGGATGCCGGATCCAACGGCGCTTGAGGAGCCCCAACAGCAAATTGCAGGACCTCTTCGCGATCAAACAGCCGATTAGGGCTCTTCACACCATGACTATGTCGGTTTCCGACTATAAGTGATCTTGGTGGAGGTGTCGCCTGGCTTCGTATCGGAGTCGCTGCTACACGGCTGCTACATGGTGGTAAACCTTGCTGACCACCTTGGAGTAACGCTGATCGACCGTGCGCCCACGTGTCTAGGAGTGTCGCTGCGTGCCGCGAACCTGCGGATATGCACCAGTGGGAATCGGCTCGTGCGGACTCGTCGTGCTGGTTCGCTGACGGCTGGCTGAGGGTGATCACTTGTGTTCCCCGGTGTGGAGGCTGGCGCACCTAGGCGAGGGTGGGCAGTGCCGGTGGCTGGTGCCCGATCTACTCTTTCCCGGTCCTAGTACTACAGCCGCAGGCTGGGATGTTTGATGCGTTGTCGCTGGTAGTGGTTAGGACGGGCGCGGGTTTGGTGGCGTCGTCGCCAGTCTGACCAGTGATCGGCGTGTGTCTGAGAGTGCGTGTGGCGGGTCAGCGTGGC
>DASQVB010000358.1:0-2169 GCA_035640975.1 Pseudonocardiaceae bacterium | reverse complement strand
GGGAGGTTTTCCTGTGCGAGGTAGCTCAGCCACGCGGGTCCCAAGACCTCGGCGATCGGCAGCAGGGCATGCAGGGCTGAGACATCAGTGACCTCGACAAGAGCTAAGGCGCGCAGCCTGCAGTCGAGTTGATGGGCTGCGACCGGGAAGGCGGCGGTGATGAGGACTGCGTCGCTGATCGCTACGATCCCCATCCAGCCCGGTGGGCAGATCTTCGAGTCGGGGGATGCAACGACACGTGGCACACTCACCGAGAAGGACCCCACCTCAACCCCCGCCAAGGTAGCCCACAACTGGCGCACGCGGTCGATGAGGGCACCTTGCAGAGCCTGGCACGCCGGGACCGTCTGCGTGGCGCTCCGGTTGAGGATCCACCAGCGGGCACCAGTACGAGCATGTCGCGCGGCAGTAACAGCGCTCGGATATTCCTCTGGGCGTGCGGGTGTTGTTTGTTATGGCACGGGCGGGACGGCACATCAAACCCCCAGCGTGCGTTCCACCTATGGTCCAGCGATGGCGCGGTCATCCTCACCACGCACCGCACCGATGTCTCCGGGATGCTTGCCGGCGCCCGAGAGGTGTTTGGGCCCCGCATCCTCGTCCACCAGACGCCCGCGACGGTGGCCGACAGCGCAATCCCGGTCCTGGACAGCTACTACACGGCGGTGACCCGAACCGTGAACGGCAACGCCGGCGTTGCGGTGGAGTTGCACATCGACGGCTACTTGCCATTCGGGGACCACTACCCGGACCTGGTGTTCCTGCATTGTCAGCGCCAGGCCGCCGGTGGCGGCGAGTCGTTCATCGTCGATGGCCAGCGCCTCGTCGACGCCATCACCAGCAATCCCGCCCAACGTGCGTTGAGCCGGTTCCTATGGGATATCAAGTTGGAACAGAGCCGATCCGATGGTGGCAACCCGGCTGGGGACAGGCACACCCGTCCCCAGCCGACGGCCCGTGGTGTCGCGGATCTGTGCTGGACACCTCACCGTGCGCCGCCACCGACACCAACGTCTCGTCGATGACGCCCCATCCCAAGCCGACGACCGTCAACACCTCGCTGCCTGGGCATGGCTTACCGAAGAAGCCGCGCGCACCGCACCACGATTTCTGCTGCAACCAGGGGATCTGCTGTGCTTGGACAACTACCGGGTCTTCCGCGGCCGCGAGCCCTATACCGGGTCCGATGGGATCGTGCACAAGCTGTGGGCCTGGAGTGACATGGCCTTCGGGTGCCCCGTCCCGACGATCTGATTCCCACCCGCTGCGCGGACATCACCAAGCCTTCCCGGTAACGGTTCGTTACTCAGCCTGATCGGCTTGGCCATGGTCCGCTGGCAGCGGGACTTGCTCTGACGCCGTCATCTCGACGTGGTGATCAGATTGACTGATCATTTGATCAAAATCGCTCCAAGGCGAGATCTCCTTGACTCGGTCAGCCAGCAGCAGCCAGCCGTGCCCGTCGATACACGAGATGCGCAGGCGCCCGACGGGGCCAGTGCCTTGCAGACGGAATTTGCCCTCGACGATTGCCGCCAGGCCGCACGTCGGGCAGCACACAACACCGTTCATGGCAGAGCGGAAAGGGGCCGCACTGGCGAAAGACATCCCACGCTCTCCCAACCCGACGACAGGGTTGTGCGGCCACACAGCCGCCCGGGCGGCCGCACAACCCTCCCCCCGCGCGGCACAGCATCGCACGAAGACTGGCATCCGCACAAGCGGAAGTGAGAGCGGATAATACTCCGCATCAGCGGAGATCCTAGCGTTCTCCTTCTTCTTAAGGCTCTCCACGAGGGGCGCGGAGACGGTCACCTAGCCAGCGGTCGAGCTGCTCTTGCGCCACCGCCATTCCAGCGAGAACCAAAACCTCTCACCGAGACATTGTGCTCGGCGCGAAGCTGACGACCGGATCCGATCCGACCGTATGTACCCTTTTGTCTCCGCAGCTGCGGAGGTACTCTTCGTGACGTGCCGCACTATCGGATGTCAGAGATAGCTGAGCTGTTTGGCGTAAGTGATGACACTGTTCGGCGGTGGGCGGATTCTGGGCAGCTGACCGCGGTCCGGGATGCTGGTGGTCGCAAGGCGGTGGACGGCGCGGAGCTGGCTGCGTTTGCCAAGGCGCAGGCCCAGGCCACGCCTGATCCGTCGTTGGTGGATCGGTCG
>DASQVB010000357.1:0-7706 GCA_035640975.1 Pseudonocardiaceae bacterium | reverse complement strand
CACGGACATCGATCTTGCGGCCGTAGGCGAGCGGACTCCGGGATTCGTCGCCGCTGATCTCGTCGCACTTCGCCGAGAGGCAGCCGTGCGGGCCGCGCTACGACATGCTGCAACCCAAACCGATGCAACAAAACCCGAGCTGGTGATCAACCAGCAGGACCTGATCGGCGCGCTGGATACCGTCCGCCCGATCTCGATGTCTGGCTCGGACACCATCGCCACCGGTGGACTGACACTGGACGAGGTCGGCGACATGGCCGAGACCAAGCAGGCGCTCACCGAGGCGGTGCTGTGGCCGCTGCGCTACCCGGACTCGTTCATCCGGCTGGGCGTCGATCCGCCACGCGGCGTGCTCCTCTACGGACCACCCGGCTGTGGCAAGACCTTTCTGGTCCGGGCGTTGGCCGGGTCCGGAGCCCTCAACGTGTTCTCCGTCAAGGGCGCCGAGTTGCTGGACAAGTGGGTCGGCGAGTCAGAGCGTGCAGTACGCGAACTGTTCCACCGCGCCTCCGACGCCGCACCCGCGCTGATCTTCCTGGACGAGGTCGACGCGCTGGCCCCCCGGCGCGGTGGGTCTTCTGACGTCGGCGTTGCCGACCGAGTGGTAGCCGCGCTGCTCACCGAGTTGGACGGGGTGGAGCCGTTGCGCGATGTGGTGGTGCTGGGCGCCACCAACCGCCCCGAACTCATCGACCCGGCACTGCTGCGGCCGGGGCGCCTGGAGCGTCTGGTGTACGTGCCGCCACCGGACACTGACGCACGCACGGCCATCCTGAAAGCTGCGGCTCGCAACACCCCGTTGGCGGCCGACGTCGACCTCGGCGCGCTGGCCGCAGACCTGACGGGCTACTCCGCAGCGGACTGCGCGGCGCTGATCCGCGAGGCCGCGCTCACGGCCATGCGCGAATCGCTGGAGGCTACCCAGGTGACCGCGGCGCAGCTGGCAGCTGCACGCGGCGCCGTCCGCCCGTCGCTGGATCCGGTTCAGCTTGCCGCCCTGGCCAGCTACGCCGCTGGACGGGGCAGCTGATGGATCACGGGGACACGTAGTCGTTCGTGACGATCACGATCAAGCCAGAGCCAGCGTTCGCGATGCCTGGGAACCGGGGTTCCACTCGCATCCCGAACTCGGCACCGAGGGCCTCAGCGTCGTCGCGCTGGTCGATACCCTCCTGGTAGTACGCGGTAGTCGTGGGGATTGCGCCTTGGGCGTAATTGCCGACCTCGACCACCGTCCAACCCGCGGCAGTGAGATCCTCCGCGGCCCGCGCGGCCAGACCGCGGATGGTGCTGTTGTTGTAGACTCGCACCTCGCCGCGATTGTGGCTTTGGTCAAGGGAACTCTGGTCAAGGGGACTCTGGTCAACGGGCTGCTCTTGGCCGATCGGCCCGCTTGAGGCCGCGCCCGGCGGGCCGATCGGGGGCACTACGGGCGCTGCCGCCCGGCTTGACGTCGGCGGGTAAGGAATGGTGGAGGGTAGCGCCGGAGCGCTGGTAGCAGGAGAGGTGGCCGCCGCCGGCGCAGCGGCCGGAGCCGGCTGCCCACCGGTGGTCGCCACCGCTCCGACCGCAACGGCGATCACCGCTAATCCGAGCAGGGCCAATCCGGCGTTCCGCATCCGCCTGCTGGCTCCGGTCCCGTTCGGGGTACTCACGGTGTTAGGTCTGGCTCTGGTGGTGGGAGTCAACGCCGAACCGGCTGGCGGCTCTGGCTCGCTGGCGACCCGACCGTAGCCGGCGCAACCGCTTGATCAGCATCGGATCGGTGGCGAGCGCGTCCTGCCGGTCGATCAGGCCGTTGAGGATCTGGTAGTAGCGAGTGGCGGACATGTCGAACAGCTCACGGATTGCCTGCTCCTTTGCCCCGGCGTACTTCCACCACTGACGCTCAAAGGCCAAGATCTCGCGCTCTCGGCTGCTCAGCCCCTCGGGATGGTCGTCGATCGGGGGCAGCGCCGCTGCGGCGTCCATCGCGCTCCTCGGTTCACGATCCCCGCAACTGCGGGTGGCGGGTGGCGGTCAGAATCACAGCACTGTAATTCAGACGGCTCATTGAACCACGCGGCAGCCCTGTGCAACCGGCGGCACTCTCGAACGCGTCGCCGAGAGGGGCGCGTGGTGACCAAGCAGACCCCGATTACTGTGCCCAATCATGGCTGTTCGCCCGATCCGGATCGTCGGCGATCCGGTGCTGCACACCCCCACGAGACCCGTCACAGGGTTCGGCGGCACGCTGTACGCGTTGATCGACGACATGTTCGACACGATGGCGGCGGCCCAGGGTGTCGGACTCGCTGCCAACCAGATCGGCGTGGGCCTGCGGCTTTTCGTCTATGACTGCCCGGATGGGGAGGGGGTGCAACATCGAGGTGTGGTCGTCAACCCCACGCTGGAGAGCAGTGAGCGACCGGAGACCATGCCCGATCCCGATGACGACTGGGAGGGCTGCCTTTCGGTACCCGGTGAGTCCTTCCCCACCGCGCGGGCCAGCTGGGCGCGCACCACTGGATTCGACGCCGACGGCGCACCGCTGACCGTTGAGGGCACCGGCTTTCTGGCTCGATGCCTGCAGCACGAGACCGATCATCTCGACGGGATCATCTACCTCAACAGGTTGGCTGGCCGGCATGTCCGCGAGGCGAAGAAGATGCTCAGAGCCCAAGGCTGGGGCGTACCTGGCCTGGCTTGGGACCCCGCTGCTACCCCACCTCTGGATTGAAGCAGCGATACTCCGCCGCGGCAGGTCCTGGGTGAGCAATCATGCTGCCGACTGCGGGTGATCACCGACGACATGCTCCCCCCTTCAGTGAGGCCTCATCGACTGAAACGCGCTTTTGGAACACCGGAGGGGCCCGCAATGTTTACCTGGGTAACGGTGTAATCAGCTTGAGGCGGTGAGCGCGGTGGATCCCTTGGACTCCTACTCGCGGACGGTTAGCTCAGTCGCTGCCGCAGTCACCCCACATGTGGCAAGCCTGCGAATCGGACCAGG
Organism: Pseudonocardiaceae bacterium; assembly: GCA_035640975.1. Lineage (GTDB taxonomy): Bacteria > Actinomycetota > Actinomycetes > Mycobacteriales > Pseudonocardiaceae. The sequence continues at coordinate 4,714 of DASQVB010000357.1, read as the reverse complement.
CGCCGGATCGGCGGTCGTCTTCGCCGACGACGGGCTACTGCTGACCAACGCACACGTCGTAGGCCCCGTCCACGATGGCGTCGCAGCGTTCACCGACGGCACCGAAAGCCGTTTTGACGTCGTAGGCAGCGATCGACTGTCCGACCTTGCGGTGCTACGAGCCCGGAGTGCCACGCCGCCGGCGGCCGTCCTAGGCGACGCCGACGAGCTCGTCGTCGGGCAGCTGGTGGTTGCCGTCGGCAATCCCCTGGGACTCGCCGGATCGGTGACCGCCGGCGTGGTCAGCGGGTTGGGTCGCTCATTGCCGGTGCGCGCGGGCCGAGCCGTGCGGGTGATCGAGGACGTGATCCAGACCGACGCTGCGCTCAATCCCGGAAACTCCGGTGGCGCGCTGGCCGACGCCAGCGCCCAGGTGATCGGAATCAACACCGCCGTCGCTGGTATCGGCCTCGGGATGGCAGTACCGATGAACGCGACTACCCGCCGGATCATCGGTGCGCTGCTCGCCGACGGTCGGGTGCGCCGGGGCTACCTCGGGCTGGTCGGCGTGCCCACCCCGCTGCCCGCACCGGTCGCCGAACGGACCGGCCAGGCTTCTGGGTTACGCCTGGTCGAAGTCATCCCCGGCAGCCCCGCCGACCGGGCCGGACTGCACGCTGGGGATCTGGTGCTCAGCGCCGGGCGCAAGCCCGTCACCGACGCCCAGGGCATCCAGCGCCAGCTGTTTTCCGAGGCTATCGGTATCACGTTGCCCATCACTGTGTTACGCAACGGCGCGATGGTGGACGTGATCACCGTGCCCACCGAGCTGGTGCAGACCTAGGTGCGGCGCTCCCATCCTCCCGAAGCAGCGGACGCTAGGCACACCGTGACAGGTCGCGTTCCAATGATGACCCGGAGTGTGCGAGTATCGCGGGCAATCTGCGTCTCGGGAGTTGTACATGATCACGTCGGTGGAACGCGGGCGGTATGACTGGCCGTGGCGGGGTGGGACCTCGTTCGTCACACCGGACGGCTCCCAGGTGGTGCTGAGTAGCCCGGCGCTGGACGCGTCCCGGCCATGGTCATGCGGTTTCATCGCCTTGGTGCGGGGCGCTCGCCGAGCATTCACCGTTGCCGAGGCCGGCGCCTTCGACTGGCACAGCACTTACACCACGATTCCCGATCAGATGCTCGGGCAGCCCTACCGAGGTGGCGAGCTCGTCACCGGTATCCGCACCGCTCCCGGCGACTACCGGACCGCCTGGCGCGGGCAGTGGTTCGAGCTGCACATCCGAGCCAGCGGCTCGCCTGACGGGATCATGCGGATCTTCGACGCGTTGCGGTTCACCGACACCCCGCTGGGCATGCTGGTTGCGCCCCGCAGCGCCAGCCAGGCCCAGTTCGAGCCGATCCGGGTGGCCAAGCAGATTCCCAGGATCGGCCATCTGACGATCGAACGACCCGGGACAAGCCAGCTCACGGTGCCCGACTTGCGGGGCCATCTGACCCGGCACGGGGAGCTGTGGCGCCAGCCATTGGGGATCGGGGCGCACGGCCGGTCCCGGTCGGAGGCACTGGTGCTGGCCACCCCCACGGCGATCACTCAGCTGATCTCCGGACCGGTCGACACCGCAGACCCGGACGAAGCGCTAGACTTCTTGGCCGGCTTGAACGTGATCTGGGAGCCCACGTGATGGTGTTGGGCGTGCCGGTGCTCGCCGGCGCGATGCTGCTGGTCGTCGCCGGGCTCGAGCATGTGCGGGCGCCGAGCATGTTGGCCCACGCGGCGGGCACCGGTATCACAGCGGCCCGGGCCATTGCGGTTATCGAATTCGTGATTGGGGTGCCCTCGGTGGCCGCAGTGGTATGGGGCATCAGTGAACTGCGCTGGGCGCTGGCCGCCCAGTGCCTGATCTATCTGGCCTTCGCCGGCCACCTGATGTGGCGACGCCACCAGGGAGACGAGTCGGACTGCGGCTGCAACCACATGGGCACCCAGGTCGGACCGGGCGGGATCGCCCGCGCCATCGTGCTGGCGTTCACGACCCTTGCGGCCACGGCGATGTATCCAGCGTCCGCCCTGCCCGACGGTGGGGGCGCGGTCCTGCTCATCGCGTGCGCCATCGTGCTCGCCGTGCTGCTGTACACGTTGCCGGCGGCCGTCGACGGGCGGGCAGCGTGAGCGTGCTCACCGCGGCCGTGGTACTGGCCTGGTCCTGTCTGGCGGTGCTGACGTTGGCGATGGCCGGGATGTTGCGCCAGCTGCGGGAACTACGGGCCGAGGTCGCACAGCTCGGTGCGCCGCGACAGCAGGCATTCGCGGGTCGCCGGATCCCGGAGCTAGCCGGCGCCGGACCCCTTGTGCTGTTGGTGCTCGACCCCGGGTGCAGCTTCTGCGACACGGTGCACGAGCCGTTCGCCCGGTTGGCTCGTGAGCATCCAAGCACCCGGTTCGAGGTGTTGTCCCCCGGACAACGATGGGCCGGCGCGCCCGGCGTCCGGTCTCGGGTGGACCCCAAGCTCGTGACCGAACTCGAGGTGCCATGGGCGCCGGCCCTGCTACACGTCGACCGCGATGGCACCGTGCTGGCGGGGCAGCCGGTGCAGTCGCCCGAGCGGCTCGGTGCACAGGTGACGAGCCTGCTGAATACCGCGGCGCACTGGCAAGGAGCATCGTGACAGCCCCAGAGATTCCCCGGATCGATCAGCCCCGTGGCGGCGCCGAACCCCGCGTGGTGCACTTCCGCGACACCGCGCCGGCGCTGCACCGCCGGCGGTTTCTGGCGGTCGTCGGCACCGCAGCCATGACGCTGGGCGTGACCATGCTGGGCTGGATTCCGCTGGCGCGGCCGGCCAGGGCGCAGCAGGGCAGCGAGTACCCCGACTGCGGCCGCTACAACAACGGTCCTGGCGGACCGATCTGCCACGGCGCTCCCTACTCCTCGTCGTACTGCGGAGACGACAACTGGTTCAAAAACGGCTGCTTCGAGAATTGGCGCGGCGAGTTGGCCTGCTACCAGCCGCGCACGATCTGCCGCGCTGGAGAGGAGTCCCGCGAAGCCTGGCGTTGGGAGGCCGACGGCGCCGTCTACCGATGCGCGGACGGTGAGATCAACTACGATGGAGCGCCGAATCCGGAGCAGGTGATCTGCAACGCGCCGCTGACTCAGCCTGAGACGACACCACCGTCGGAATCAGAGCCACCGGAGTCATCAGAGCCACCATCAGAGTCATCAGAGTCATCAGAATCGCCGGATCCGTCGCCGTCCCAGGTTTTTGATCGATGAAGCTCGGAGTGACGACGCAAAGCCTGCGGCGTGCCGTATTCGGTCCGGTGGTGGTGACGGGTGCGCTAGCGGTGCTGGCCGTAGTCACTGCGGTACCGCCAGTGGTGCATCAGGGCTGGGTGTTGCCGTGGCTGTTGCTCGGGCTGACCGCCGGCTATTCGCTGTCCGGCTCAGCGTGAAGCGTCAACTCGGCGCACCTGCTGAGCTCGCCGGTCTGGCGAGATTCGTCACGGGCCTATTTCGCGGTCGGCCTGCTCGCCGGGGGGGCTGCCGTCGGCATGCTGGCGGTGGCACTCGGCAGCCTGGTTCGGCCGGCGCTACCGCCCGCTGTGAGCGCGAGCCTGATCGTCGCGGTGGGGCTTTTTGCGCTCGCCGGCGAGTGCGGGCTGCACCACATCGCGTTACCGCATCGCAAGGCGCAGGTGCCCTCGGCGGTGATTGGGGCCGGTGGCGACGCCGGGGCGCTGCAATTCGGCTTCGAGATGGGTTGCGGACTGCGCACTCACATGCCGAGCAATCTGCCCTACCTGCCGCTGGTCGCGGTGCTGCTGGTGGGCAGCTGGGTAGCGGCGTTGTTGGCGGGGCTCGGTTTCGGTCTCGGGCGCGCGGCGATGGCGCTGGGCCGTCACCGCAGCCGGGACGCGACGTGGTGGGATCGGCAATGGACCCGCCACGGGCGCCGGCTGCGAATTACCCTGGCCCTGGCTGCCGTACTACTCGCGGCCGGCATCCTGCTGCCCTGAGGCGTCTGCCGCGCTTGGCGGGCGAATGTCCTCGTCGTACACGGGCTCGTCGGGCTGTAGCGCGCGGCGCAGGCGGCAGCCGACGAGGGACTCCAGGCGCGCGGGGGCAATCGCGCCTCCCGGCTTCTTGGCGGTGAGGTCGTCCGCCGCGAGCACGTGCCCGGCGGGCAACGCGCGGCGGGCCACCAATGAGCGACCGAACAGCGCGCGCATCGGTGCCAGCTCGACCGCCACCTCATCCTTGTCGACCGGCGCTGCCAACGCCGCCTCGACATAACGGACGCCGTCGACGAGCAGGCGAAGTTCGCTGCTGGTCACCGACGCCGCCACGTCGGGGCCGAACATCTCGCGAGACAGCGTCACGTGCACCTCGATCACCCGCCCACCGAGCGCGACCGCGGCAAGCGCTGGAAAGATCGTTCCGGAGTGGTCGGACAGCCCGGTTGCGCAGCCATAGCGGTCTCGAATCTGGGCGAGGACATTGAGGCCGAGCCGCTGCGGCGTGAGCGGATAGGCCGACGTGCACTGCAAGACCACCAACGGTCCGGCGCCTGCTCCACGCAGCCGCGCGACGGCGCTGTCGAGCTCGGCCCAGCCACTCATCCCGCTGGAGAGCAACACCGGTGCCCCGTCCTGCGCCACCGCGTCCAGCAGCTGCGGGTTGGCGACCTCGCCCGAGGCGACCTTCCAAGCTGCGACACC
>DASQVB010000356.1:0-2158 GCA_035640975.1 Pseudonocardiaceae bacterium | reverse complement strand
GGGTGCCAGGCCGCGTCGGTCGGCTATTTTTCCGCACGCCGCGCGCGGCAATTGCCCGTGCATGCAGACGTGACGGCGACCACGGACGTCGAGCAGTGGAGTGGTCAGCGCGACGAGTCGACTGCACTTGGTCACTCCCACCGGGTCTTCCCGCCCCGCACAACTTCACACGAAATGGGTTGATCATGACGTATCTCCCGGGGGTTGCTCGTCCTCCTACCTGTGGCTACTCGTTTGGGCCGCCGAAGGCGCAAGGACGTCGAAATGCCGGAGACACTGCATGCGATCGCCCCTCGGGCCATCAAACTGTTCGACCGGATCGCGTGGGATGTAGCCCCGGCGCAGCCGACCCGGACACTGCACCCCGGCAACCACGGGAGCAACCATGACCACCGACCTGCACACCACTTCACCCACCGCCCCGCTCACCATCCCGCCGACCGCCCAGGACGGCGGTCATACCCTGCTGCCGTGGCTGCGCCAGATGCGCGACGAGCACCCGGTGTGGCGCGATGCCTACGACATCTGGCACGTCTTCCGCTATGCCGACGTGGCGCGGGTGATCTCCGACCCTCAGGTGTTTTCCTCCGACACGGCCCGAGTGGTCCCGGCAGCGCAGCGCCTCAGCGCGGGCAACCTGCTTTTGACCGACCCGCCACGCCACCACCAACTGCGCCGACTGGTCGGTGCCGCCTTTAGCCCCAAGGTCATCACCGGGCTCGCTGCCCGCATCACCGAGGTCACCCACGAGCTACTCGACGCCACCGGCGGTGCCACCGAGTTCGACCTCGTCACTGCCCTGGCCTACCCGCTGCCGGTGACCGTGATCGCCGAACTGCTCGGCCTGCCCGCCTGCGACCGTGAGCTGTTCCGCACCTGGGCCGACAAGCTGCTCACCGCCCTCGACGCGGCCGACCCCAACGACCCGCAGCTCACCCGGAAGATCGATGAGGCCACCGCAGACATGCTCGCCTACCTGCACGAGCACTGCGTCGATCGACGTGACCACCCACGAGAGGATCTGATCAGCAGACTGGCCACCGTGGAAGCCGACGGCCAGCGACTGACTGACGAAGAGGTCGTGAACTTCTCCGTCGTGCTTCTGATCGCCGGGCACATCACCACCACCGCACTGCTGGGAAACACCGTGCTGTGCCTCGACGCCCATCCCCAGGTGCAGGCCGAGCTGCACGCCGACCGATCATTGGTGGAGGCCACCCTCGAGGAGGTACTGCGCTACCGCTCCTCCTTCACCCAAGTCGTCCGGGTGACTACGGCCGAGACCGAACTGGGCGGACAGACAATCCCAGCAGACGCGCTCATCTCACCGTGGCTGCTGTCGGCCAACCGCGACAAACGCGAGTTCCCCCACCCCGACCGGTTCGACATTCACCGCTGTCCCAATCGCCACCTCGCCTTCGGTCACGGCATCCACTTCTGCATCGGCCAGCTACTAGCCCGGGTGGAGGCCAGAATCGCGGTAGGTGTGCTGCTCGACCGATACACTGAGATCCGCCTGACCCCCGGCATACCGCTGGCCTTCTACGGCGGAGGAATCTTCGCAGCGCGGAACATCCCGGTAGCTGTACGACACGCCTGAACCATCGGCACAGACCAACGGCCACGGTACCGATCCGATCCCGGGTCTCCTCCCAATGAAGGGGGTACAGAGCAAACGTGTCGGCCAGTGAAGGAGGTCACCGGACGAGTTCCGGTCGCCACCTCGGTGGTGTGGGCGTGGTCCCTGCGAACAAAAGGGTGCCCCCTAACCGTCGAACGGGGGTCAATACGCTGTTGCATCATAGAATAGGACAGGTCCCCCGGTCTAGCATACCGGTCAGATGGCGCGGCAAGTTCAGTGAATGCCCTGAGCGCCTACGCTTTTGCTTGATCCGGCGCAACACACTGACATCGGCATGAGCAGGTGTTGCCTCCCGCGATCAGAGGATCGCGAACTTCGCGCGGCTAATGCTGCGTCGTCGGTGCGCAGAGGCACTTCAGTGAGAAACCGGCCGTCTGGATCGCTTATCCAGTCACCCACGGCCCCAGCAGGCGAGTCTCCGTCTCGTTTCTCGCTTATCACGCCACCGACGTCAACGATGACGTTGTTTTGTGTCATCCCGTTGCCGTGGTCGCCGAGCCCGGTTGTTGAATGCCG
>DASQVB010000355.1:0-3318 GCA_035640975.1 Pseudonocardiaceae bacterium | reverse complement strand
TGGGCAGCTGGGCGCGGACGGTGAACCGGCGCAATGCTCTCACGGGCGGACTCTATCCCGCGCAGAGCCGGCCTCCGCGGTTGCACAGAGTGCTCGGCGGGTGATTGTTCTCGCACTCGCGCAGGGCGTTGGTTGGCTAAGAACGTGTTGGGAAAGGGCGCGGTGTGTCTGCGTGTCTGATGTGACTGGTGTGGCCAATGTGGTCGTCTATGAGTGCTTCCTGGTCGAGGCCGTACCCGTCGGATGTGACTGATGCGCAGTGGGAGTTGATCGCACCGATGGTGGCGGTGCGCCTGGGTGGGAGGCCGCCGATCCACTCACGGCGCCGGATCGTGGACGCGATCTTGTACGTGAACCGGACGGGTTGCTCGTGGCGGCAGTTGCCGCATGATTTTCCACCGTGGGACACGGTGTACTGGTACTTCAAGACCTGGAACGAGGCCGGTGTGACCGACCGGATCCACGATGCACTGCGCGCGGCGGTGCGTGACGCCAAGGGGCGGGACCCGATGGCCAGCGCGGGGATCGTGGATGCACAGTCGGTCAAGGGTGCCGATACCGTTGGCATGGACAGTCGCGGATATGACGCGGGGAAAAAGGTCAATGGCCGCAAGCGACACGTCGTCACCGACACGCTCGGCCTGCTGGTCGTGGTCTTGGTGACCGCGGCCAGCGTGCCGGACCGCGACGGCGGGCGCTGGGTGCTGGCCCGGGCGAAGATGGCGATGCCCTCGATCACGCTCGTCTGGGCCGACGGTGGCTATGCGGGCAAGCTCGTCGCCTGGGTTCAGCAGTACTGCCGGATACTGCTGGAGATCGTGCGCAAGCCTCAGGGGCAGCGCACGTTCGAGGTGCTGCCGCGCCGCTGGGTCGTGGAACGAACGCTGTCCTGGCTGGTGCGCTGCCGTCGTCTCGATCGCGACTACGAACGTCTCCCGGAGCACTCCAAAGCCATGGTCAAGTGGTCCATGATCGGGCTCATGGCGCGCCGCCTGGCACCCGCCCCCGGACGACGCCCCTGGCAACCTCACGCCAAATGACCCTTTCCCAACACTTACTAAGATCGGAAGAGTTTCTCCAGCTCAACCCCGATCGGGGACAGCGGGGACAGGGGAGACAGCCGGGACACAGCGAGTGTCACCGGGTGGCGCTGCTGCGTCGCCTCGGACCGCCTAGCAGGGTGGTTGTGCTGGTGCTGTCGCTGCAGTGAGCACATGATCACCTGCGTAGCCATGGATGCGGGGAGGCGTCATGGGCACGCAGGTGGTGACGGTCAACGATGTTTTAGACGGGCATGTGGCGCTGGATCTCCAGTGTCTCGATCGAATCTATCTCAACGCCTACGTGCCGAAGCTGCAGACCAGCGCGCAGGTCGTGGCGGTTTTGTCGGGCATCTGGGTTACCCGTTTGCTTCTCCTGCGTTGTTCAACCAGATCGGACAGCGGTTCGTCGTGCGGTGGCGCCTTTCGCCCAGGCCAACGACATCCCGTGGGTGAAGTTCGGTAAGGATGATGTGGGCGCCAAGCTGGAGCTGATGCGCCCGCACCTGGACCGCCAAGCAGCGACTGGTTAGTCGGGGGTGGCTGCGATCGGGGTGGCTCAGGAGTTCCAGCGGGTCTGGACCGCTTATGAGCGCCAGACGCCCACGGGTGCGGTGCAGTGGTGGTTCACCAAGGCCGATCGGCGGGTGAGTGTGTACTACTTCTACTTGTGGGATGTTGACTTCGGGCCGGCATTCATCAAGGTCTGTAGCTACTTTCCCTATCCGGCCCTGCGCACACTTGATCTCCACGTCGACAGCTACACCAACCGTGCCCGCCTCAAACCCGCCGCCTGAAACTTGACACAACTGTGAAGAACCTAGCGACCAAAGATCGCTAGGACTCAGGTGCAACGGGCGGCGTGAATCCCCCGCCTGGGGTGAGGCGCCGAGGGCTCAGAGCGGGGAATATGAGTCGGCATGGCCTTTCGGGACCTTGGGAGGCAGGGAGTGTCTGCCTACTACCAGATCCGCGTGGCGGGTGCCCCCCGGTGTCTTTGTGACTTCGAGGGGCTCAGGAGGCGGGCCATGCCGTTTGTCACGGTAGGAGGGCAGAAAGCACCTTTGGCCTCCAATGAGCTCGAAACTGCCTTCCTCGATTCCTCGACGATGCAGGACGTCGCAAACGGACCGCAGCGACAGAAAGGAAGATCTCGGCCTCATCACCTTGGGACGCCTCTCGCGAGTCAGAACGGCTAGCTCTACAGGGCGGATCAGGCAGCAGACCAGGGCCTTCCACTGGTGCGACGGACCGCCCAAAGGTGCGACGTTCCTCATGCGCGACATCATCAGGAAGGAGACCACCATGACCGCGACACCGACCAAGCCCGAACTCGACACCGCGCAGAACGCCCAAACCCCGGCCATCCGCCCCTTCCGGGTGGAAGTGCCGCAGGCGGACCTCGATGACCTCCGCCAGCGCATCGCGGCGACGCGGTGGCCCGACCGGGAGACGGTTCCCGATCGGTCCCAGGGTGCGCAGTTGGCCGAGCTGCAGGAGCTCGTTCGGTACTGGGGCACGGCCTACAACTGGCGGAAGGCCGAGGCACAACTGAACGCCTTCCCGCAGTTCATGACGACCATCGATGGGGTCGACGTCCACTTCATCCACGTCCGCTCTCGGCACAAGAACGCGCTGCCACTGATCATCTCGCACGGGTGGCCGGGCTCGGTCTTCGAGCAGATCAAGATCATCGGTACGCTCACCGATCCGACGGCGTTCGGCGGCCGGGCGGAGGACGCCTTCGACGTCGTGATCCCGTCCCTGCCGGACTTCGGCTTCTCGTCGCGACCGACCGAGGTGGGCTGGGGGTTGGAGCGCATCGGCCGTGCGTGGGACGTGCTCATGAAGCGGCTGGGGTACGCGCGCTACGTCGCGCAGGGCGGAGACTGGGGGGCGGGCGTCGTCGAGAAGATGGGGCGGCAGGCCCCGGCGGGCCTGCTTGGCCTCCACACCAACTGCCGGCGGTATTCCCGCCCGACGCAGCTGCGGCGATCGCCAGCGGCGGACCCGCGCCCGCGGGACTCTCCGAGAAGGAGCGCGCGGAATTCGACGTCTTGAGAAACTTCCTCAAGAACGGGGGCTGGACCTACCTGACGATGATGAGCTGGCGGCCGTAGGCCGTCGGCTACGGCCTGACGGACTCCCCGGCTGGCCTCGCGGGGTGGATGCTCGTGCACGGCGGGTTCGGGAAGTGGACGTACGGCAAGGACCCGAAGCAGTCGCCGACGAACGACGACGTGCTGGACAACTTCTCGCTGTACTGGTTGACGAACAC
>DASQVB010000354.1:0-6718 GCA_035640975.1 Pseudonocardiaceae bacterium | reverse complement strand
GTTGGTGAGTCTGTGGAGGATCGGTCTGCTGTGAACCTGGTGGTCGGCAAGGTTGATCACAGGTGGGGGCTGGGTTTCGGCTTGGACAGGTGTAAGTTGCCCGAGCGTGCGGTGTGGCCGCGCGGTGTTGAAATGATGGAGGTAGACCCGTCAGGATCTGGCGTAGGTGGCGTTCGTTGACGATCAGGATCCTGTCGAGCAGCTCGCGGCGTAGTGTTCCGATCATGCGTTCGTAGATCGCGTTCGCCTGCGGTGCTCGGGGTGGACTGGTAAGGATTCGGATGCCGTTGGCGGCGAAAACCTCGTCGAATGCCCTGGTGAACCGGGAGTCGCGGTCTCGAATGAGGAACTTGACGGGGGTGGTGGCGCGGTCGGTGAGGTCCATCATCAGGTTGCGGGCGGCTTGAGTGGTCCAGGCTCCGGTCGGATGCGCGGTCACTCCTAACAGATGCGCCCGGCGGGAACCGTGCTCGACCGCAATCAGGGCGTAGATCCGTCGCAGCACCACGGTGTCCACGTGCATGAAGTCCACGGCCAGGATGGCCTTGGACTGTGCGGTGAGGAACCGGCGCCAGGTTGGGCCTGACCGGCGCGGTGCGGGATCAAGGCCAGCGTCATGCAGGATCTGCCACACGGTGGAGGCGGCGATGCGATGGCCGAGCCGGACCAACTCGCTCTGCACACGCCGATGTCCCCAGGTGGGGTTTTCGACTGCCATGCGAATCACCAGTTTTTTGATCGCTGCTGCGGTCGACGGACGCCCGGGCCGATGACGTGCCGAGTAGTCCCATTTCCGCGAGGCCAACTTTCGGTGCCAAGCCACGATGGTGGCAGGAGCTACCGGGTAGACCTCAGCCCGGCGGCGGCGTGACACGAGCCGGGACAGAGCGGCCAGCCATACCCGGTCGACGGGCCTGTACCGGACCCGGGAGATCTGCCGGCGCAGCACGGTGTTCTCGTGCCGCAACACCAGTAGCTCGGCCTCCTTGCTCAGGTCTCGCCGCACCAGCACAGCGGTCAGACCGAGCAGCCAGCGCACCAGCTGATAGAAGATCGACAGCAGTAGCATCCGACGATCATCCATGACCGACCTGAACACGAAGACCGCAGGTCACGACGCTGCATCGAGTATTCAAGCCCCACAGACGATCGAGAACTTCCTCAAGCCGGCAGTCGGCGATACCTTCGCTGACTCGGCTTGATGTGACGACAGATACAGGCTGTAGCCACGATGTCTCATCACGAACCACCGATCACCGCAGGCGTGCCGGCAGGCTCGTGCCACATTGATCAGCAGCGGAGTGAACCGCTGCACCCACCGGTACACACTCACGTGGTCGACCTGGACCCCTGCGCTCGGCTAGCAGCTCTTCGACGTCCCGGTAGGACAGGGCATAGCGCAGGTACCAGCGGACCACCACGATGATCACATCCGGCGGGAACCGGAACCCCGCGAACACCAACCGAGGCGAACGTACTTGGCAAGCACGACGACGCATCAGCACACCCTGCCCGAGCCCGTCATCCGTCCACGCAAACGGACTGGTCGGGCTTGTACCAACTCTGGCTGCTCGCCGAGACATCCTGCACCCTGGAGCGGTCACCGACCTTGGACGCAGCACGGATGGTCACGGCGGCCAGAACCCTGCGGGATGGCTCACCCGAGCGGGTGTGGTCCGCATTCGACCCGATCAACGGCTACGCGCAGCCGCTGGCTGGACATCGCCCGGGACGGCTGCCGGGGAGCCTGGTTCACCCCATCGTCCTAAGAAAGCCCGGTGTGGGAGGGATTCGGCTTCCGACATCCGTCGGCCGGCCGATGTCTCGCCCGGCCGTGGCGCGCACGGTTGGGGCATGAAGGTGAACGGGATCGAGAAGAGCACGCCCGTGGATCGACCGGTATGGCTTGAGCAACCGGACGCGCATGACCAGTGGAACTTCATGGCTCGCCGGGAGACGCCCACCCAGCGGCTGGACCGAAACTATGCCGAGATTCTGCAGGAAGTTCGGGTCGTGCAGACCGGCGTGCAGTTGTTGCTCGCGTTCCTGCTGACCGTCGCCTTCACCCCGCGGTTTGCCACGTTAACCGAATTCGAACGCGGGGTCTACGTCGGTGCGCTGGTCCTTGGGGCCGCGGCCAACACGTTGCTGATCGCGCCGGCGGCCTTCCACCGCTTGGTGTTCCAGCGACGGCTCAAGCGGCAACTGGTGCTGGCGTCCAGTCGTTTCGCGGTGTTCGGCCTGGTGCTGCTGATGCTCTCGATCAATTCCGCCCTGCTGCTGATCCTGAGCGTCACCGTGGGCCCCGAGGTCGCCATCTGGATCACCGCCGGGACGCTGGGCTGGTTCGCGCTGTGGTGGTATGCGGTGCCGTTATGGAGCCGTGTCAAGCATTCCGGCAGTCATCGGCTCTGAAAACCAATCTGCGACAACCGATTGGCGGCAAACCGATCAGCCCCAGGCGGAGTAGTGGCGGGCGGCTTCCCGGGCGATGTCGATGCGCGAGTGCACGCCGAGCTTGGTCAGGATGTGCGAAACGTGGGTGGCAACAGTGCGCGGCGACAGGAACAGCCGGGCCGCGATCTGTGGATTCGACAGGCCTTCCACCACGAGTCCGGCGATGGTGGCCTCGGTCGGGGTGAGGCTGTCCCAGCCGTGCGTAGCGCGCCGATGCTTCACCCGCGGACCGCGCCGAATGCCGAACGCACGAAACCGGGCGCGCAGCCTCGCCACATCCCACTGCGCGCCCAGATCGGTGTAGAGGTCGAGCGCGCAGGTGAAGGCGGCCCGCGCTGAGCCGCGATCTTCGGCTTCGGCGAACGCGATCGCGGCGGCCTCCAGTGCCTTAGCCCGGGGCAGCGGACGGTCCACGTCGCGGTAGCCGTCGGCGGCGCGCAACAGCGTCGCCGCGTCCCGCTCAACCAGACCGCGGCAGTACAAAGCCATCGCGCTGCGATGGGGAACAGCGGACTCGGCGGCGATGGCGAGGACCCGTGACTCGATCTCGGCCGCGGTCCCCGCGTCGCTGATCGCCACGGCCAGCCGGGCGGCGTCGCCGAGCAGGTCCTCGACCTCGTCCTCGCCGGTCAGCCCGGCGGTCAGCGCGGCAAGCGCCCGATCCGGCGCGCCGGCCTGCTCGAAGGCGATGCTGCGGGCATGCACCAGTGGACCCACCACCCGATCGCCGATTCGTTCCGAATACGGCGCCGCGATGTCCAGATGTTGGCGCGCCGCGGCGGCCTCACCGCGGTGGAAGTGGATGATCGCGGCGACCCCGTGGTCGCAGCACACCACGCTCGGATCCTTGAGATCGTCCGGGACAACGTCCACTTCGGCCAGTGCGTCGTCCCACCGGCCGGTGTCCAGCAGCAGCTGCCCGAGGGCGCTCTGGGCCTGAATCAGCCGTACCACGCTGCCGGTGCGGTCGGCCAGTTGGCGCGCCCGCTCGGCGGCGGCGAGCGCCTCCGGGTAGCGATCGAGATCGCCAAGGGTGACCGCCTGGTTGATCCGCAGCAGCAGGCTGAGATCAATCAACGTGGGATCGCCCTGCGCCACGGCCATCGCGCGCTCGAACACCGGCAGCGCCTCGGTCCACTCGCCCCGCATCATCGCGACCAGGCTCAGCACGTGCAGCGCCCACCCGATCGCCCAGCGATCTTCGATCTGGCTCGCCTCAGCCAATGCCGCGGTGGCGACCCGGCCGGCGGTGTCGACCTGGCCGAGATCCCGGTGCGTTCGCGCGGTGAGCACCAGCAGCCGGGCCCGGTGCCGGGCTTGGAGGCCCGGCTGGGTCATGGCCCGGTTCAGCGCGGCGAGGGATTCGGCGCAGCGGCCGGTCATCCCACGGCACTGGGTCAACGTCATGTGCAGGTCGACGAGCAGATCGGGGTCGCTGACCCGCTGCAGCGCGCGGCAGGCCACCCGCTCGGCCTCGGCGATGTCGCCCACCCGGTAGAGCGCATCGGCCAACCGGCACGACAGCACGCCGGTCGCGGCGTCGCCGGCCGGCGCGTCCCGCACCGCGCGGCGCAGGATCTCGACCGCGACCGCGGGCGCCTGGCCGATCAGCGGCGGGGCCGCGTCGAGCAGCCAGCGCACCACCCAGCCAGGCACCGGCTCCCGACTGTCGTTTGTGGACATCGTGGGGAGCAGCTGCCTGGCCACCCGATCGACCGGCGCGCCGGCCTCGGCCAACGCCCGCGCGGCGGCCCGATGCCAGGCGACCCGCACCGCCGCCGGCATCTCGTCGTACAAGGCCGTACGAATCAATGGATGCCGGAATGCCAGGTCGTCGCCGGCCTCCACCAGCACCCCGGCGGCCCGCGCCTCGTCGAGGGCGGGCAGCAGGTCGGCCAGCCCGGAACCCACCACGATCGTCAGGTCCGCGACCGAGAAGTCGACCCCCAGCAACGCCGCCGCCCGCAGCAGGGTTCGCACCCACTCCGGCAGGAAGCCCAGCCGGTCCGCGATCGCCGCCGGCAGCGAGTCCGGCGTGGGCCCGCCGGTCAGCTCCGCGATTCCCGCGTCGTCGACGACCAGGCACGAGCTTCTGGCCAGCGCGTCGACCAACTCGGTGAGGTACAACGGGTTTCCGGCCGCCCCGTCGGTCAGCCGCAGCAAGTCCTCACCCGGCTTGCCGCCGGCCAGCGTCGCCACCAGCTCGAGCACCGCCGGTTCCGCGAGCCGGCCCAACCGGAGGCGCTCGGCCGGCCCGACGATCCGGCGCAGCGCCCGCAGATCATCGCGGCGCGGCACCGGGCGCAACACGCCGATCAGGAGCAGCGGGAGTTGCCGGACCAACCGGGCGAGCCGGCTCCACACCGCCACCGTCACCCGGTCAGCCCACTGTAGCTCGTCGACCACCAGCACGGTCGGCCGGACCTGGCAGAGCTGTTCCACCAGGGCGAGCAGTTGCTCGGCGGCCACGGCGGCCAGGTCGGCGCCCTTACCGACGGCGGTCTCGCCGCGCAGCAACTCAGCGACGGCGCCGCGCCGGGAATCCGGTGCGGATGTGTTGATCTGTAAGCCATCCAGCAGGGGCAGCAACGGCAGGGCCTGCCCGAGCTCGTCACCGGCTCCCCAGTACACCTGGCATCCCGAATCGGCGGCGAAGGCGCATCCGGCCCGAACCATCGTGGACTTGCCGATGCCCGGCTCGCCCTCCACCAGCACGGCGCGACCACGACCGGCCGCCACGTCGCGCACCCATCTGACCAGCCGGGACAACTCGCCGTCCCGACCGATCAGGAGATCAGTACCGCCCGCCGGCCGCCACACAAGAATAATAATAGGAGGAAAATAGCAGCTTAACAAGAGGTGTATTCACGTCGTTGATCTCGCCATGCGGTCACCCCGTCTTTCCGTCCGAGAAATATCCAATTCGGTGATTGTTCAGCGGTCTCATCCGCGGTGCAAACCGCCGCTTCGCGTTGGCCGATCATTCACCGGCAATTGCTCGCCGGTTATACCGAATCTGCGACTGTCCGCATAACTCGAAAAGTCAGTCTCCGCGATTGACCAAACGGAGGAATCATGCGGGTTTACCGAGCGGTCGCCACCGGCTCCGCGGTCGCGCTGAACATCATCGCAGTGGGTATCCTCGGCGTTTCCGCCGCGGCCGCGCCGGCGGCCGGTGCCGCCACCAGCGGCGAGCGCGCCGCGACGGCGGTCGTTGCCACCGCGTACACCAACGGCATGGGATACAACTTCCCGACGCCCAAAGGCATGGGGTACAACTAGGGGCATTCGTCCCGCCACCTCGCCCTGCCACGTCCTCGCGGCTTATTTGGCGAACTATTATCCCAACTCCTGAAAATCGGAAGGTCGGCGGTTCGACCCGCCCCTGGCCACTCATTGGTATCTCCGCCTGAGTAGCGCATGTGCGCTGAGCTATCAGCCCCACCCGGCACAGCCTGCCGTTACATCATGCAACAGCCCCTCTGAGAACGGGGC
The DNA here is from genome assembly GCA_035640975.1 of Pseudonocardiaceae bacterium. GTDB lineage: Bacteria > Actinomycetota > Actinomycetes > Mycobacteriales > Pseudonocardiaceae. The sequence continues at coordinate 766 of DASQVB010000354.1, read as the reverse complement.
CGAGTGCGGCGCCCATACCCGTCGGACTGATCACGTCCAGTACCTTCCCGCCACATGCCCAAAGCTGCCCGCGTCCTCGCTGGGCTCAAGCGTGATGGCTGGGTCGAGATCCGCCGCCGTGGGTCGCATCCTGTTCTGGTGAAGGACGATCGACAGCGCATCTGGGCTTACCATGAGGGCGTTGACCTGGGTGGGCCGGCGATGGCTCGGATCGCCAAGGACTACGGCTACACCCTTGCTGAGCTGCGCAAGCTATAGGACGATGATCACATGAGCATCACGCTGCGAGCCGAGTTCTTCTTTGATGACGAGGCGAACACCTGGCACTACCGCGTGCCTGCTCTGCACATAAACGGCGGCGGCACGGCGACTCGGGACGATGTCCAGCGTGAGCGCATGGACGCGATCGAGTTTGCACTGGAGGGCGACCCCAGCGACTACGACAGTGACACCCAGGCGGTCGCCCTTGAGGTGTCCGTCGCTCCTGCTGCGTGATTCTGCGATCACGGATTGGCACTGCTCCGGCTCTACCGCGGTTCCAGCCGCTCTGGGGGTGGCTCTCGCATAGGCTGTGTGGATCCACATAATCAGGCGGGGGTTTTGGCCGTAGGTCCGCTTCTCATCCGGCAGGAGCGGCCAGGCTCGTTCCTGCGTGCGGCCCCACGAGTACGAGTCAGACTCGGCGAACTGGGTTTTGGCAACCCTGATCTCGCGATGGGACCTGCGCCCATCGCCGTCGGTGTCTGCCCGCAGGGGTTCGTTCGGT
>DASQVB010000353.1:0-8663 GCA_035640975.1 Pseudonocardiaceae bacterium | reverse complement strand
AGCTGCCGGAAGATCAGATACAACAGTCAAACCGCCACGGCCAGCGATCATGCCCGACGACCATCGATCAGCGATAACGCAGGTCACCGACGTGGACGACCTGTTCGGCACCCACAGGGAACGGACGGCATGTTTGATGTGCCGGCACCGGTCCAGTTCGGCCAGCGAGCAAGGTCAGGTTCGGCCTCGGCGGGGAACCCGCCGAAGCTGGCCAGCCGAGTCGCTGACGCAGGAGCTCGGTACGGAACTGCTCGGTCTCTCGGCTGTGGCACGTGCCGCACAACCACAGCCGCTTACCGGTCATCGGGTCGGTGCCAGCCCCAGCGTGTACCGCATAGACAAGGCGTCAGGCCGCCCGACGCAGTCCACCTGCTTGAGCATCGGCTTGGCCCATGGCTTGACACGGGATGCCACGCCAGCGGGTGCCGGGTTCGAGTCGCTCGCCTTTCATCAGTAGCGACAGCGCATCCAGCGTGGAGCCTAAACCGACGACAGCGTCATAGAGCACCACCGAGCGCGCCGAGATCGTCGCGCTCGACTCGATCGTCACTGTCGACATCTTCATCACGCGGTCCTCGAACAGATGGGTCTGTAACGAGCTTCCCGCACCGACGGTCACGTCCTCGCCGAGTCGGACGAGGTCGAACTCGGTGAGGTAGGTGGTGGCCAGACAGCTGCGGGAGCCAACACGCGCGCCGAATAGCCTCAGCAGCACGCCCAGCATTGGCGTGCCGGTGAGCCCGGCCAGCAGGGCGGGCACCGCCGCGGACTCGTACAGCCCAGTGACCAGCTCGGTGCGTCGCACGAACATGCTCCACAGCGGCTCGACCCGGGTCCGGTACCGCCCGACGATCACCCATTTCAGCGCCGCTACTGTCACGACCACCATGAGGCCGGCGAGCAGCGCGACCGCGGGCAGCCCGAACAGCGCGCCCACTACACCGAACCGGGCTGCCACCCACGCTGCGGTCAGCAGCCCGAGGAACACGGCGAGCGTCACCAGCGTGGCCGGCAGGGTAACTCGGACGAACTCGATCGCCAACCGCCCGGTCACCCGCCGCCGGGACGGCCTGAATGTGAGATCGTCGTCGAAGGCATCGCTCGGCTGCCGCCGGGGCAGGTGGATGGGCGGTGACCCCAGCCAGGACGTGCCGGCGGGCACTCCGCCGGCGGGCGCAGTGGTGTGCACGCCGATGAGCGAGTTGTCACCCAACGTGGTACCGGCCCGCAGGAGTGCGGCGTTTCCGACGAACGAACGCCTGCCCACCTCGGTGTGGTCGACCATGAAGTAGCCGTGGTGGTAGACAGCACTGCCCACGCTGGCCATGTCCGCCACGAAGCTCTCCGTACCCAGGGTGAGCAGATCCGGGTCCAGCTGCGAGGCGGTGGACACCTCCGAGCGCGGACCTACCTTGGCGCCCAGCGCGCGCAGCCAGGGCACCGCGTACAACGTGGCGTACAGCGAGTTGGTGGTGACCAGGCTGGCAGCGAGTAGCTTGTCGGTGAGCCATTTGCGCAGTCCCAACGATGAGCGCAGCGGGTGCACGCCTGGTGGCGTCGAGGCCAGGACCAGCTGTTTGCCGAGGCCGATCACCCAGCAGGCGCTGAGCACGTAGAGCGGGCCGGCCAGGAAGCCCAACATTAGCGCGGTGACCGGCCCAGCCAGCAACAGCGAGATCCAGATCAGCGCGACAACGGGCGCCGCGATGACAAACGGCAGCAGCTCCAGCGCCAGCGCGCCCACTCCGTAGCCGACCAGCAGCCGCCATGGCCACCGGGTTTGCGGGACGGGGCGGCACCGGATGGACTCCAGCACCGGGTCGGGCTCGGAGCTCGGCATCGACGGTGAGCCCACCCAGTGCTCACCGGCCGGAATGTGCTGGTCCTCGGCGGCCAATGACTGCTCGGCAAGCCCTGCGTCGGCACCCAGGCTCGCGCCGGGCTGAACCACGGCGTTCGCACCGACGAATGCTCGGTCCCCCACTACGACGGGCTTGACCGTCACCCAGCCTTCCTCAACGGTGACGCTTCGCAGCTGGGCACCGTAACCGATGCTGACGTCGTCTCCGATGTCCAGCAGCCACGGCAGCGACAGCGAGGCAGTCGCGATGTGGCAGCGCCTGCCGATCCTGCCGCCCAGCAGCCGCAGGTAGGGCGGTAACAGCGGCGAGCCGCTGAGCAGCCCGGCAAGCGAGCCCGCCATCAGCTTGTCCAGCAGCCACAGCCGCAGGTAGGTCGCGCCCCACAAGGGGTAGCGCCCCGGCCGCAGGCCGCGCGAGAGTAGTCGGGCGGCCAACGGCGGCACGAGCAGCCTGCCGAGCACATAACCCACTGGAGTTGTGGCGGCCAGCCACCACAACGTAGCCAAGGAAAGCACACCATCGGCGAGCCCGAGCACCACCGCCGCGGGTGCGCCGAAGATCAGCAGCAGCAGGTAAAGCATGCCGAACTGGGTCGACGCGGCGGCGGTGACCCGGCCAGCACCGGGTCGACGGGGTACTGGCCTGTCCTGCGGTGGGCACACCGCGATGTCGGCCAGCGTCGCGGCGTGCTGGGCCAGCGCACGGATGCGCGGACGGGCGTAGAGATCACCGACTGAGAGCTGGGGTGCGAGGCCGTCCCCTCGCAGGCGCGAGATCACCTGGGCGGCGAGCAGCGAGTGACCACCGAGGTCGAGAAAGAAGTCCGCCTCGACCGAGACGTCACCGCTGCCCAGCCCAAGGACCTCAGCCCAAATCGCCACCATCTGTCGCTGCAGCTGTGAGGACGGCGACACGTGTGGCGCGTCGCTGGTGATCAGCCGCCCACCGGTCGGGGCCGGCAGATTCGACCGGTCGACCTTGCCGCTGACCATCAGCGGTAGCTCGTCGATCACCTCCAGGAAGGCAGGCACCATGTAGGGCGGCAACCGGTCGCGCAGCGCCTCGTGCAGCCGAGTCACGACCGCGGCATCTGGCTCGGACCGAGCACCGCGGCGGGTGACGTAACCGGCAAGTTCGCCTTGGGCAAGCAGCACAGTCGCAGCAGCCGCGACGGCGTCGTCCTCCAGCAGCACGCTGTCGATCTCACCGAGGTCCACCCGGCGTCCCCGGATCTTGACCTCGCTGTCGGTCCGGCCGAGGTAGACGATCTCACCGTTGGGCAGCATCCTGCCGAGATCACCCGTGCGGTACAGACGCTGCTCGCCGGTGATCAGCGGGTGATCCAGGAAACGCTCGGCGGTCAGATCCGGGCGGTTGACGTAGCCGCGCGCCACGCCCGGGCCGCCGATACAGATTTCGCCGACTGCACCGTCGGAGACCAGGTTTTGGTCGTCGTCCAGTAGCACGACCTGGTAGCTGGGCAGCGGGCGGCCGATCGTGACCGGCTGTCCGGCCTTGAGCTCGGCGACGGTGGCGGTGACCGTCGCCTCGGTCGGACCGTAGGTGTTGAGCATCCGCCGGCCCGGACGACTCCATCGCTCGACGATTTCCGCGGGGCAAGCTTCACCGCCCACCACGAGGGTATGGATGCCGGGGAGCTCGGCCTGGATCGAGGCCAGCACGGTGGGAACGCAATACAACATTGTGACGTCCCGCTCGGCGAGGAATTGCGCGAGCCCGTCGGCCAGGCTGCGGTGATCGCTTGGCCCGGCCACTAATGTGGCGCCCGCTGCCCAAGTTGGCCAGATCTCCTCGATGGAAAAGTCGAACGAGATCGACATGCCTTGATACACGCGATCGATCGGGCTCACTTGGTAGAGCCCGCGGACCACCTCAATGAAGTTGCAAATGCTCGACTGAGCGATCTCCACGCCCTTCGGCCGCCCGCTGGATCCCGACGTGTAGATCACATAACAGCTCGGATCGGACTCCTCGGCGATCGCCGGTCGCTCGACTGGCGCATGTTCGAGCTCTTCTGCCGCGGCGTCGAGCTCTAGCACCTGGCAACCGACCGCGTGTGCGCTGGCCGAGGTTTCCGAGCTGGACAGCAGCAGTGCGAGTCCGGCATCCGCACTGATATAAGCGACGCGCTCGGCAGGTGCCGCCGGGTCGATTGGGACGAACGTCGTGCTGGCCTTTTGCAGCGCGAGCAGCGCTACGTATGTTTCGGTCGAGCGATGCAACAGGATGCCCACCCGCTCGCCCGGGCTGACCCGGCCCGCGACGAGGTGGGCGAGTTGGTTGGCGCGCTCGTCGAGCTGGCGGTAGGTCAGCCACTCGGATTCGGTCTCCAGCGCGATCGCGTCGGGTACGGCGTCACAGCTCGCCTCAAAGTACCGGTGCAGGCGTCGCTCCCGCTGTCCTGCAACGGCACGAACGGTGGCCTTTTCATCGACGCTGTAAAGAGGCCGAATCATCGAGGTGGCCACAAGCGGAAACTACTCGCAGTGCCCATCGTTAAACCCAGACGTGGCATCAAACCCCAGACGTGTCATCGAAGTGAGACGAACATAACCTAGAGGTGCCATCGGAGGCAATGGAGTGGTGAGGGCGCAACGCGGAAACGCCGAGTAAGATAAGGCTACGGTTAGTCCAAAGTTACGTGATCTTGGATGGCCGATCCCCAGCTGAGCCGGGTGTTTGGGTTTTAAGTGCTTATTGATCTGACTGCTCAGCACAATTATTCTGGTTTGAATCTTATGTCTCGGTTGAACGTATATGCCCGGATTGATCTTATTGTTCGGTGAATCCTATTGTCCCGTTGAATCACGGCGATCTTGGATGATTCGCCGGCTCCGACCGCCCCGGAACCCGCTCACCCGAGGCGACACTCGAGTCTGCGGCGTGCCCAATGCCGACACACCAGTCACATCATCCAGGAAGATCAATAGCTCGCCGAGGGGTTTACCCGAATGGCTCTGTTGCGTAGACCGATGGCAGGTTCGGGCAGGCTGTGTTGATGCGTCGTCGCCACTCTCGGCCGCCAGCGCCGCGGTCCAGCTTCGCCGGATTCCGGTTCCCGCCGGATGTGATCGTGGTGGCGGTGCGTTGGTATTTGCGGTACGGACTGTCGTACCGCGACGTGGAAGAGCTTCTGGCCGAACGGGGCATCGAGGTCGATCACGTCAGCATCTATCGGTGGGTGCAGCGGTTCACCCCGCTGCTCATCGATGCGGCACGACCCTGCCGGCACACCTGTGGTGATCGTTGGTTTGTCGACGAAACGTACGTCAAAGTCTCTGGACGATGGATCTACCTGTATCGGGCGATCGACCAGTTTGGCCAGGTCATTGACGTGCTGGTCTCTGAGAAACGGGATCTGGTCGCTACCCGCCGGTTCTTCACCCGTGCCCTCGATCACGGTCCACCCCCCAGCGAAGTGACCACCGACCGAGCACCCGCCTACCCTCGGGTGCTCGACGAGCTGCTGCCGGGCGCCTGCCACGTCGTGGAGCAGTACACCAATAACCCCGTCGAGTCCGATCATGGACGGCTCAAAGCCCGATTGCGGTCGATGCGTGGCCTGAAACGGCTCGGTTCGGCACGAGTGATCAGTACCGGGCACGCATTCGTCCAGAATCTGCGCCGTGGTCACTACGAACTCGGTATGGACAGCGACCCACGGCATCGGCTCCCGGCGGTCTTTACCGAACTCGCGTGTGCCATCTGATCACAGCATCATCGGGCTGAATCTGCCGCCCACGCTCAACGCAACACTGCCGTTCGACATCGTCGAGGCCGCGCCAGGGCTCGCGGTGGTGGATGAGTTCGGTTTTGAACAGGCCGATCTCGGTTTCGGCCAGGACGTTGTCGTATGCGTCACCGACGGAGCCGACGCTGGGAGCGGCACCAGCCTCGGCGAGGCGTTCGGTGAACGCGATCGAGGTGTACTGCGATCCGGCACCGCTGTGGTGCACCAGCCCGGATAGGTCGACGACACCTTGGCGGCCTCGGGTCCAGATCGCCATCTCCGGTGCGTCGAGCACCAAATCGGTGCGCATGCTCCTCGCGGCTCGCCAGCCCAGGATCCGGCGGGAGAACGCGTCGAGGACGAATGCGACGTACATGATGCCTGACCAGGTCGCCACATAAGTGAAGTCGGCTACCCAGGTGGCATCCGGTCGACGCGGGCTGAACTGGCGCTTGACTAGGTCGGCGGGGCGGACTGCGGTCGGATCAGCGATGGTTGTGCGACGCGTTTCCCGCCGCGGCAGACGCCGGCTAGCCCCAGCTGGCGCATCAACCGCTCCACCGTGCACCGCGCCACTGGGATGCTCTGGCGGTTAAGCGCTAACCACACCTTCCGCGCGCCATAGACACCGTAATTTTCCCGGGTGGATTCGCGCGATCTCGCTCTTGAGTTCCGCATCACGAACCATCTGCCTGCTGGGTTCGCGCGTGACAGCGTCGTAGGTGCTCGGGGCGATCGGCGTGCCCTGATCGGACAGTACAGCGCAGATCGGCTCGACCCCCCAGCGCAGCCCGTCGACGGTGACCTGATCAGCGTGGCCAGCGATGAACCTCACGAGATCCTGTGTGGCCCGTCGAGCTCGGCCGCGACGAAACCGGCCGCTGCCTTAAGAATCTCATTCGCGCGGCGCAGCTCCCGGTTCTCCGCGCGCAGCTTGCGCAGCTCAGCACCATCCTGACTGCTCACCCCCGGGTGGACACCAACGTCGATCTCGGCCTGGCGCACCCACTTGCGCACCGTCTCGGCCGTCCCGACACCCAGCTTGGCTGCAACCGACCTGATCGCCGCCACTCCGAGTCATGATGCTGTCGCGATTCAGCGACCAACCGCACCGCCCGCTCCCGCAACTCAGCGGGATACCCCCCACGCCGTCCCTGCATGACTCCATCCTTTCCAAGGGTTGGAGTCTCCGGACTCACCGGGGCGGGTCAGTAGCTAGTGCGGGTCTACCGGTGATGACCCAAGCACCAAACTCTTAGACTCGGTTGGGCGGGTCATCGCGCGCCGACCGCCAGGCCGTCCAACCCTGGCGTGCCATGCCAGGACGGCCGTTACCGCGTCAGCCCGCGGTTCTAGCAGGGCTGGTGTCTGGGCCGCTGCGAAAGAGCGAAAAAGGACGGCGCACCAAAGGCTGTTAGAGCCATTCCAATTGAGTGGTTAACGATGGCAGGTATCATGACCGGGAAATGGCGGAGGGGTGCCCGCAGAGCGGCCACCCCTCCGGTGCGACGGCATTGCACGCAATCAGGTGATCGCGCGGGGCAGTACTGCGCGACTGGGGGTAGTCGGCAGCCCCAGCACCGCCCTGAGCGTTGCCGCCAGCTATTTCGGTGCCGTTTCTAGCACACGCCACCGCAGGCCATCACCGCCCTACATATCAAATGCCGTTGGCTCAGCCGTCGCCACCGTCGCCGCCGAAGCCGCTACCGGCGGTGTTCTCCTGGTCGCCCAGCACGTTGACGTTCAAGGCATTAACGCCGATCCCGCCTTGGCCGTCGCCGCCGTCGCCGCCGTGGCCGCCGCCGCTGCAGCAGTCGCCGGTCATGAACATGGACATGACGGTACGGGCGGGGAGCAGCTCTACGTGTTGCCTGTCGATCTCGGCAAGGCTCAATGCATCAGACATGCAATTCCTCCCTCAGGTCGGCCCCAAGTGGGACCGAACAGAACGCTTCATCGACGGCACGCCGATTCAGCTAGTCTCACCATGGTGCGGAGGAGGTCACCTCGCAACATTTATTGCGGATTCGCCACTGCGAATTCAATGTGCCTACCGAGGAGGGAACGGCAGTGGGCCGGACGGGCACTGTTGCATTGAGCGATCGGCTCGCCCGACCTGCCCCACTCGCTCGCACAGAGGCCATGGGAGAGGCCTTCAGATGTCCGGTTTATTGGGGTTTTCAGGGTGTCTGGGGGTCTTGCCTCCCTGCTTGGTACGTGGCGAGGACGCTCTTCGCCTCATGCAACAGTGCCCGGGAGACAGGCTGGGCGATGGTATTGCGCTCGGTCACTGTTGGCTGGCCTCCTCCTCGGGGTGGGGGTCTCAGCGAGGCTGAGGTAAAGCGAGCGGCGGGCCTGGGTAAGGACTCTCTGGGCTGCCTGCAGCTGCTGGGAGTCGCCGCGGGCGAGTTGGCGGATGGGGTAACGCGCCTCGCGGACCCTGGTGGTGCCCACCACCCTGGCACCTGCTGATCAAGGGACATCACACCGTCGTGCCCTGGAGTGACGCCGCCGGGCCGGACTGATCATTTTGCTGGCCCGCCATCTTGACAGGCCTCCGCAGGTGCCGAAGCCCAGGACTACCTCACTACCAGGAGTTTGTGTTGGTTGAGGACGTGTGCGTAGTGGTCAAGTCCCTCCTCGGGGTCTGTTGCATCGGTGGAGGGCCAGATCCGGGCAAGCTGAGATGATGCGTCCTCGTCCTGCTCGTGTGTCAGCACCAAGATCGAGCTTTGCTGGATTCCGTTTTCCGAAGGATGTCATCCTGGTGGCGGTGCGCTGGTACCTGCGTTACGGCCTCTCCTACCGCGATGTGGAGGAGCTACTGGCCGAACGTGGCATCGTGGTTGATCACGTCACCGTCTACCGCTGGGTGCAGCGGTAGACCCCGCTGCTGGTTGATGCAGCACGCCCCTGTCGGCACGCTCCCGGGGATCGATGGTTCGTTGATGAAACGTATGTCAAGGTTGCCGGCCGGTGGGTCTACCTCTACCGCGCGATCGACCAGTTCGGGCAGGTCATTGATGTGCTGGTGTCGGAGAACCGGAACT
>DASQVB010000352.1:0-15832 GCA_035640975.1 Pseudonocardiaceae bacterium | reverse complement strand
GTGGGCGTCATCACCCTCAGAAGTGTCGATCAGCTTGCGCTGCTGCACGACATCCTGCAGGCCGTAGGCCAGCCAGGCGGTCGACGGTAGGCCGTCCCGACCGGCCCGTCCTGTCTCCTGGTAATAGCCCTCGACGGACTTGGGCAGGTCAAGGTGCGCGACGAAGCGCACGTCGGGCTTGTCGATTCCCATGCCGAACGCGATGGTGGCGACCATGACCATGCCGTCCTCGCGCAGGAAACGCGCTTGATTGATCGCACGGGTGCGCGCGTCGAGCCCTGCGTGGTAGGGCAGTGCCTCGATGCCGTTGCTCACCAGGAAGTCCGCGATCTTCTCGACCGAAGCCCGCGACAGGCAGTAGACGATCCCCGCGTCACCGGAGTGCTCGGTGCGCAGCAGCTCCAGTAACTGCCGCTTGGGTTCGTTCTTCGGCACGATGCGGTACTGGATATTCGGACGGTCGAAGCTAGCCACGAAGTGGCGGGCATCGGTCAGGTTCAGCCGGGACGCGATCTCGGCATGGGTTGCCTTGGTGGCTGTCGCGGTCAGTGCGATGCGGGGCACAGCGGGCCACCGCTCGTGCAATGCGGACAGGGCGAGATAGTCGGGACGGAAATCGTGGCCCCACTGGGCGACGCAGTGCGCTTCATCAATGGCGAACAGCGAGATCGTGCCGCGGTCCAGCAGCCGCAGTGTCGACTCGACACGCAACCGTTCCGGTGCCAGGTACAGCAGGTCCAGCTCACCCGTGAGAAACGCGGACTCGACCTGGCGGCGCTGGTGGACATCCTGGGTGGAGTTGAGGAACCCGGCCCGGACACCGAGCGCTGTCAGGGCGTCGACCTGGTCCTGCATCAGCGCGATGAGCGGTGAGACGACGACACCGACGCCGTGTCGCACCAACGCCGGTATCTGGTAGCACAGCGACTTGCCACCACCGGTCGGCATGAGCACAAGTGCGTCACCACCAGCGGCGACATGCTCAATGATCTCTTGCTGCGGGCCCCGGAACGAGTCGTAGCCGAAGACACGGCGAAGCACTCGCAACGCATCACTCACGCCGAGACTTGCTTCGCCGGCAGTCATCTCGGCGATCCTAGGACCGGTGTCATCGCGAACCAGACTGGCGCTGGTTTGCGGACCGCGCTGTACTGGCGGACGTGGCGCCCCCCGTCATCAGCACGTCGGCTCTAGTCGGCCGGGACGCTGAGCTGGCGACGGCCCGGCGGCTCCTTGACGCATCGAGGATAGGCGAGGGCGGCTTGCTGGTGGTCACCGGTGAGGCGGGTATCGGCAAATCCCGTTTGCTGGCGGAGGTCGCCGCGCTCGGCCGGTCGTCCGGGTGCACGGTGCTGATCGGGCGAGCGGTTCCCGGCGGTGGCACCTACCGCGCCGTTGCCGGGGCCGTGGCGGGCCACTTACGGGACACGCAGCTCGACGAGTCCGCCGAGCTGCGTCCTTTCCGGGCGGCCCTCGGCCGGCTCGTACCCGGCTGGGCCGGCTCGTCGACCGGGACCGAGGGCGGTCGCGGGATCGGGGCGGGCGGTGACGGCGGACCGGATCCGGTGGTTGTACTCGGTGAGGGCCTGCTGCGGCTCCTGGTTGCCACGAGCCGATCCGCTGGATGCCTGTTGCTGCTGGAGGACCTGCACTGGGCCGACGCGGACACCGTCGCCCTTGTCGCGTACCTGGCCGGTGCGGCGCGGTCGTCACCGGTCCTGCTCGTCGTGTCCGTCCGCGACGACCAGCCAGCCCCGCGGCCCGGCGGCGCGGTCGCGGACGACCTCGCCGGGCTGGCCGGGGTGACGACGCTGCGGCTGGGTCGGCTGGACGACCACGCGGTCGCGCTCCTCGCGGCCGCGTGCGTGGGCGGCGACCCGGTCCCCGCTGACGTGCTGGAAGTCCTGCTCGCTAAGGCCGAGGGGCTGCCGGTGCTCGTCGAGGAACTGCTCGCCGGGCTGCTTGAACCGGGCCGCGGCTCGGCTCCGGTACCTGTCCCCCCAACACTGGCCGGGCTGGTAGCCCGGCGCATGGCGAGTCTGGATGAGTCTGGCCGGCAGGTCCTGCAAGCCGCCGCCGTCTTCGGCACTGAGCCGGACTGGACTCTGCTTGCTGTAGTGAGCGGGCAGGACGAGCCGGTGGTGCTGCGGGCGCTGCGGTCCGCCACAAGCGCCGGACTGCTCGTCGCCCACGGCACTCGGTTGCGGTGGCGGCATGCGCTCACCCGGGACGCCGTCCTCGCCACCCTGTTGCCGCCCGAGCAGGCCGTGCTCGCACGGCGCGCGGCCGCAGAGGTAAGTGCTCGGGGCGGCCCGCACGATGACGCGCTCGCGGCCGAGCTCCTTGCGCTGGCTGGCGACCCGGCCGGCTCCGCAGCGGTGCTGCTGGGGTTGGCGCGTCGTGACATGGATCGCGGCGCCTTGCGCAGTGCCGCGGACCTCATCGCCCGCGCGGCCGCCACCGGGGCACTCCCGACTCGGGTGGCGATCGATCAGGTCCACCTGCTGACCCTGCTCGGCCGGGGTTCCGAGGCACTGGACACCGGCGCGGCGGCCCTGCTTGACGTGACCGGGGACGAACACGCTGAGTTGTGTCTGCAGCTTGCCCGCGCGGCGGTGTCCTGCAGCCGGTGGGAGGAGGCGCGGCGCTACGTCGAGCGGGCGGGACGGCCGGCGGACCCGCGCTCAGCGGTGCTCTCCGCGGAGGCGGCGTACGGTGCGGGCGACCCCGAGCGCGCGGCTGCCCTCGCTCGGACGGCGGCCGAGCTGGCCGAGCAGGCCGGTCGGCCCGAAGCGCTGTGCGCCGCTCTGGTGATCGACGGCCGGTGCGCGTCGCGTGGCGACCTGCCGCACGCGGCGGCGGCGTTCGGCCGGGCCGCACAATGTGCCGCCGAACACGGCCTGGCGCCTTGGCGGATCGAGGCGCTGTGCGGTATGGGTCTCTTGGAGCTGCATGAGCAGGATGTGCCGGTGCTGCTGGCCGAGGCGCGCGAGTTGGCGCTGGACGCCGGTCTGCTCGGAGTGGCCTTGTCAATCGAGGTGATCCTGGCCGAACGTGTGCTGACCACCAACGGACCGCACGCCGCGAAACCGATGGCCCGGCGCATCGCGGAGGAGGCCGGCCGGCTGGGATTGTCGGGGCTTCAGGCACTGGGAGAGGTCAGTTTCGCGGCGGGCCGGGCGGCCGCCGGGGACCTCGCCGGTATGGACGCGCTGCTCGGCGCCGCGACGACCCGCGCGCACGCCTCCGTCGAGGTCACTGCGCTCGCGGCGGCGGCGCGGGCGTTGCCTCATCTGCTGGCCCATGACCTCCACCGGGCTGACGCGCTGCTGGACCGCGGCATGACGGTCCTGCGCGAGCACGCCTCAGCCGCACCACTTGCCTACTGGGGACTGTGGGCGCTGCTGCGCATGGTCGCCGGCTGCGACGGGCAGCCGGCCGAGTTTCTGCGCACCGCGCCGGTCAAGGTGGCGATCAGCAACCGCGCCGCGCTCACCTACGCCGACGCCGTGGCTGCCGGCCGTTCCGGACGGGGTGACCTCGCAGTCGACCTGCTTCACACCGGCGACGAGATCCTGGCCGGTCAGCACTGGTGGCGTCGGCTGCTGCGGCTGCTCGTACTGGAAGCGGCGGTGGCCGACGGCTGGGGAGACCCGGTACCCGCGCTGCGCGCTGACCTCACCGCCTTCGAGCGCGACGGCGAGCACCTGCTGGCGCGCACCTGCCGCGATCTGCTGCGGCAGGCCGGCGCACCCACCCGGCGAGGGCGCGGCAGCACCCCCGTCCCCCCCGCCCTGCGGGCTCTAGGCATCACCAGCCGGGAGATGGACGTGCTCGGGCTGGTAACCGACGGCCTGTCGAACGCCGAGATCGGGCGGCGGCTGTTCGTCTCGCCGCGCACCGTCGAGACTCACGTCGCCAACCTGCTGGCCAAGACCGGGGCGACGGACCGCGCCGGGCTGCGTGCCGTCATGCAGCGGACTCCGTAGCCGGCCGGCCGCGCAAACTCCGTAACGCCAACGGATCCGGGGATTGCTCGTCACGCCGACGCTGATGCGAAGCCATCAGCGAAGGAGCCTCCCATGCAACCCCAATTCTGCGACGTTCTCGTCGTCGGCGCCGGACCGGCCGGTCTGACCGCCGCGACCGCCCTCGCTCGGCACGGCATCGACGTGCTTGTTGTCGAGCGGCACGCTGGCACGTCTCCTTTTCCCAAGGCCACCGGGGTAAGCACCCGCACCATGGAGCTACTGCGCAGCTGGGGCCTTGAGCAGCGGGTCCGCGCGGGCGCCATGCACGTGCGGCCCGGCTTGGCGGTGTCCGACACACTGACCGGCACCCAACGGGATGGCCTGGAGTTCGGATACCCGACCGATGCCCAAGCGCTGGCAGTCAGCCCCACCACGCCCTGTTACTGCCCGCAGGACCACCTTGAGCCGGTGCTACTGACGCACCTGCGCGCCCGCGGTGGACGCGTCCGGTTCGGCACCGAACTAGCGGATTGCCGGACTGACGGCACCGGCGTGCAGGCCGAGCTGCGCGACCACGCCACTGGGCGCACCGAACGAGTACAGGCCAGGTACCTGATTGGTGCAGACGGCCCGCGCAGTTCCGTTCGTTCCATGCTGGGCCTAGGAGTCGACGACTTCGGCACGATAGGCGAGTTCGTCGCGGTGACCTTCCGCGCCGACCTCACCCGCAGGCTGCCCCGCGTTCCGTCGGTGCTCAATGCCGTTGAGGTTGCGGGTGCCGGAGGGTTGTTCGTGCCCACCAGCACCGACGACCGGTGGATCTACGGTCGCGAATGGTACCCCGACTGCGGCGAATCGATCGCGGACTGGACTCCTCGGCGGTGCACCGAGGTGCTACGGGTCGCCACCGGGCTGCCCGACCTACGCCCCGAGATTCTCACAGTGATGCCGTTCGCCATGGGCGGCCACGTCGCCACCGTGTTCCGCGCGGGTCGGGCGTTTCTGGTTGGCGACGCGGCACACCGGACCACACCGGTTGGCGGCATCGGCATGAACACCGCCATACACGGCGCGCACAACCTGGGCTGGAAGCTCGCCTGGGTGCTTCGCGGCTGGGCCGGCGAGACGCTGCTCGACAGCTACGAGGCAGAGCGTCGCCCGATCGGGACCGAGAACGTGCTGCGCTCGCTGCACCGGGCACCCGCGCTGGCAGGCGACGGCCTGGCGGGGGATATCGGCGTGCACTACACCTCAGCGGTGGTGGAGGCCGCGACCGGCACCGGGACGGGGGAGCGGGCGTCACACGCGTGGATGCGACGTGGTGGGCACCGGATCTCGACGCTCGATCTGTTCGACGGCCGACTCACGGTGCTCACCGGCCCGCGAGGCGAGCCATGGCGCCGCGCGGTCACCGAGATTGCCGGGAATGGACTGCCGATCGTGGCGCTGACCATGGGCCGTGACCTGGACGCCGAGGACGGTACGTTCGCCCGTCACTACCGCTTGGGCGACGCGGGTGCGGCGCTCGTCCGCCCCGATGGGTACCTCGTCTGGCGTCGTCCCGGGCCAGGCGGTGACGCACGGGCAGCGCTGCGGTCGGCTGTCGGGCTAGCCTTGGGCCGAGCCGCTGAAGCGCCGGCCCTCCTACGCCAGGCCGGGTAATCAGCCCGACGCCACCGCACGAGCGCGTCCCCACCTACCTCTGGACGGCGCGAGCTGGCCACGGGCATGCTGTGGTGGTGACGGCTAGCCGGCAGCCTGCGTTCTTCGTCGGCGGCGGCCCCCTGGCAGGGCACAGCGCTGTCGAGATCGGCGCCGATGGACGGCCTCCCTCTCTCCTTCGAGTGCTCGTGACGCAGGGACCACTGCTACGCATCGAGGGTGAAACGCTCTCATCGGGGATGCGGACCTACGGCGTGTACCAATTGAGCGACGACAGCGACGAGCGCTCTTGGATCTACGAGTTCGTCGGGGAAGAGTTCGAGTAGGGACGACCGTCCGGTGGCCAAGCCCCGAGTGCGCATCGCAGAAAAGCCTGACACACCGGGCAGCAGAACCCGACACACCGGACAGTCGAGCCTGACACGCCGGGTGGGTCCGGGTGGGTCAACCGCCCATCAGCTCCGGGGGTACGCGCACGGCCATGTGTTTGCCTGGTGTGCTGAAGCGCTGCGGGTGGGTGATGTGCGCGAGGATTTCGGCACCTTCGACGAGGCGGGGTCCCGGTCGGCTGAAATAGGACGTTGCGTCAACCGCCCACACGTTGCCCGCCCGCACCGCCGGCAGCTCGTGCCAGCCGTGCGGCAGCCGGGCTCGCGGCAACTCGCGCAGGGTGTCTTGCGCGTAGTAGCCGCAGGGCGCCAGCACGATCACTTCCGGCGCGTAGGCGTGAATCTCTTCGGCGGTCGTCGTGCGCGACGGCGCACCTGCGAAGCCGAACGTGTGGTCACCGCCAGCGAACGCGATCTGCTCGGGTACCCAATGACCGGGCGCAAATGGTGGCTCCAGCCATTCCAAAACCAGTGTCCGCGGCCGGTCCTGCACATCGACGAGGGCACGCGTCAGCGCGTCGAGCCGTGTCGTCAACTCGGCGACCAGCACTTCGGCCCGCCGCTGCGTGCCGGTCAGCTGGCCGACGGTGCGGATGTTGGCGAAAACGTCTGCGATCGTGTTCGGCTCCAGCGAGACAACGTTGACGTGTGCGGAAAGCAACCGGACGGCCTGCTCGACCGCCCGGTAACTGACGGCACAGACGTCGCACAACTCCTGGGTCAGGACCAGATCCGGCTCGAGCGCACGCAGCTGGGCTTCGTCGAGATCGTAGATCGAGCCGTGCCCGTCGAGCTGCGAGCGCACAGCATGGTCGACCTCGGCGCTGGTCATGGTGCGGTGTGAGATGCGGCTGGCCGTCAGCTGCGGCTTGCCCGCGACTGCCGGCGGGTAGTCGCATTCGTGGGTGACGCCGACCAGGGACCTTTCCAACCCGAGCGCGCACACGATCTCCGTTGCCGAGGGCAACAGCGAGACGATGCGCTGCGCTGCTCTGCTCATCGAGGCCAGGCTACTGCGACGATGGCTACGTGTCCGGTGGCCAGCAGGCAACCTCGCCAGCCATGTCAGACCTGCTGAATGATCAGGAGAGGAAATCTCAGTGACGACGAGTATCACGCTCGGCATGATCGGATGCGGCAACATCGGGTCGGAGTTCGTCGACGTCCTCGATGAACGGCGGGCGGCTATCGCCGCGACCAGCGGGATCGACCTGAACCTCTCCCGAATCGCCGTCGCCGATCTGGGTAAGCCGCGTTCTGTCGCAGTCGGTTTGCGAGCGCTCACCGACGACGTCAACGAGGTGATCGATGACGACGAGATCGATATCGTGATCGAGCTCGTCGGCGACGTGGACGGGGTGCGTGACCTCGTGCTGCGCACCTTGCGCAGCGGCAAATCCGTCGTCACCGGGAACAAGGCACTGATCGCTTCCGCGGGTCCGGAACTGTTTGCGCAGGCTAGGGAGTCGCGAGTCGACCTGCTGTTCGAGGCGGCCACAGTGGCGGGCGTCCCTATCGTGCGCCCGTTGCGCGAGTCCCTCGTCGGTGAGGAGGTGACCCACATTGCCGGCATCCTCAACGGGACGACGAACTATGTGCTCTCCCGGATGGCGAATGATTCCATGGACTACGAAACCGCCCTCGCCCAGGCACAGGCGCTGGGTATCGCCGAACCCGATCCCACTGCCGACGTCGAGGGCATCGACTCGGCGTCCAAGCTCGCAATTCTTTCATCGATTGCCTTCAACCACTCCGTCGCATTCTCTGTGGTACACCGCGAGGGCATCGTAGGAATGGATCGTGCTGACTTGGAGATCGCCAGCCAGTTCGGGTACGCGATTAAATCACTCGCCGTAGCCGAGGCTCGCTGGGATCAGGGCCAACTCGTGCCGTGCGTGCGGGCGCAGATCTTCCCCGCATTAGTACCCCTCGGTCATCCACTCGCTTCGGTGCACGACGCGTTCAACGCCGTTTTCATCAGTGGACGTGACGCCGGGGAGCTGATGTTCTATGGCCAGGGCGCAGGGCGACGTCCCACCGCGTCGGCCGTCCTCGGGGACGTCGTGGACGCCGCCCACAACCGGATCAGCGGTATTAGCCGAACGGTTCCGGTGGGGGCTGCCGCGGCCATCGGCTCCCTCGATGACCTGTGCTATCCCTATTACCTCCGGCTGGACGTGGCGGACTCCCCAGGCGTGCTGTCGGAGGTGTCGGGGGTGCTCGGATCGCACGGCATATCGCTGCGGATGGTCGAGCAGCACGACTCGGTGGGCGGGGTAGCGCGGGTCGTCTTCGTCACCTACCGAACAACCGAACGGGCATTCCGCGCCGCCCTGGCTGAAATGATGTCATGCGCATCTGTGCTGCGGACTGGTCAGGTGCTCAGGATCTACGCCGACTAGGGCTCAGCCGGTGGCGAGCCCGATTTTCACGGCAGTGGCGTACTCATCGTCGATGAGCACGACCTCGCGACCCCCGCGATCGAGCAGGCTGGCGGCGATGGAGGCACGGAAGCCACTGGCGCAATGCACCCACAGCTGGGTATCGGGAACCTCGTCGAGGCGTTCGAGCAGCGAATGCAACGGCACGTGGACGGATCCAGGCACCTGCCCACAGGCGCGCTCGTCATCGCGGCGCACATCGAGCACCACCGGTCCAGACGTTGCAGCCCCAGTCGTTGCGGCGAGGTCGGCGAAGGTCGTGCGCCGGTAAGAGCGCAGCTCATCTCCGGCGGCGAGCTCGCCGGGAGTGCCGACAGCCGCGCCGGCGGGACGGTCGATGCCGATGCGGACCAGCTGGCGCTGCGCACCGGCGATCTGCTCGGAGCTGTCGCCGATCAGGGTGAGCGCAGTGCCCCACGGGATCAACCAACCCAGGTACGTGGAGAACTGCTCACCCAACGCGATGCCGACGCTGCCCGTCAGGTGTTCCGCGGCGTAGGCGGTGCGGTCTCGCAGGTCGACCACCCACTGCCCGGCCGCGATGCGCTTGCGCAGCTCATCCGGCTCCACCGGTTGCGGCGGCGACAGGTCCGCCGGTCCCGGACCCTGCCGGTTACGGGCGCCCATGTGAGCGTAGTAGCGCGGGTAGGCGGTCAGTCCGGCGACAAGGCGGGCCACGAAAGCGTCCTCATCATCCACGGTCAAGGCGTCGTTGCGGGCCCGTTCCTGACCGATCGTGCTGCTGTTCTCACCGCTGGAGGAGCCGGAGGAGCAGAAACTGCCGAACCCGTGGGTGGGGAACACCCGGGCGTCGTCGTCGAGCAGCTCGGCCAGCCGCCGGGCGGAGCGGAACTGAGCGCGAGTCAGCTCCTCGGTCCGGGCCGGATCGACCAGATCGGTGCGCCCGACGCTGCCATAGAGCAGTGAGCCGCCGGTGAACGCCACCGGTGGCTCATGTGGGGAGTCCTGCGGCGCATCGATGAGGTAGGCGAGGTGGGTATCGGTGTGCCCGGGAGTGGCCACCGCGCGGATCCGCAGCCGTCCAGCAGTCAGCTCGTCCCCGTCGCGTACCGCGTACCGGTCGAAGGCCACCGCGTCGGCGGCGGAGAGCACGTAACGCGCGCCGGTCCGCCTGGCCAGTTCGTAGCCTCCGGTGACGTAGTCGTTGTGCACGTGGGTCTCCATCACCACAGCACATGTCAGACCTTTCGCTGCGAGTATCGCCTCGAGGCGATCAAGGTCCCGTTGAGGGTCGATGACCACTGCGGTGACCCCGTCGTGGGCGATGTAGCTGCGGTCGCCCAGCTCGCTGGTCTCGACAACCTCGACGTGCATCACCGCGCTTCCTTTCTTGTCGTTATGTTCGAATGACCGTACATTACGCACTGGCGGAGAAACCGACAAGGTTGGAAAGGCCGAGCGATCATGGCGGGGGTTTCAGGCCCGGAGCAGGTGCCCGCCTCGGGGCGCCGTCCAGTCGACCGTGCCAGCGCACTGCCGTTATGGGCGCAGGTACATGCCGACTTGCAACGACGCCTGGACGACGGCGAGTTCACCGACGCCTTCCCTGGCGAGCTCGCCCTGGTCACCGAGTACGCCGTCAGCCGGCATACGGTGCGTGAGGCACTGCGCCGGCTACGCTCCGACGGGATCGTGGTCGCTGAGCGTGGCCGCCTGCCTCGGGTGGCGCCACCACAGGTGATCGAGCAGCCGCTGGGCGCCCTCTACAGCCTGTTCGCCTCGGTCGAGGCGGTCGGACAGGTCCAGCGCAGCGTGGTGCGGGCACTCGACATCCGTGTTGACGAGGTCGTCGCCGCCCGTCTCGAACTCGAAGAATCCGCGCCGCTGCTGTACCTGGAGCGGTTGCGCCTGGCCGCTGAGGCGCCGTTGGCCGTGGACCGGGTCTGGCTGCCGGCATCGCTGGCGGCACCCTTGCTCAAGGTCGACTTCACCCACACTGCCCTCTACGACGAGCTCGCTCGTCGCTGCGGTGTCCGGCTCTCCGGAGGGCAGGAACGTCTCCGTGCCGTCGTCCCCACTTCCGCAGAACGCGCGGCGCTGGGCGTCGGAGACGGTGTCGCCGCTTTCACCATCGAGCGGCTCGCCTGCTCGGGGAGCCATCCCGTCGAGTGGCGGCACACCCTCATCCGCGGCGATCGGTTTACCGTCAGCGCCCAGTTCTCCGCCCGCGACGGGTACCGCCTCGACGGTGCCGGCCTCGATGCCCGTCCATGAGCATCCTTGCCGCAGGCGGACTCGGCCTACTCATCGGCGCAGTCATGGGCGCACTCGGCGGCGCCGGGGGGATCCTCACCGTCCCGGTTCTGGTCTACCTGCTCGGCCAGAGTGCCCAGGACGCCACGACCAGTAGCCTCATCATCGTCGGGCTCACCGCACTGGTCGGAGCCGCCAGCCACGCCCGCTCCCAGCAGGTCCACTGGCGCACCGGTATCGCCTTCGGAGTCGCAGGGATCATCGCCGCCTTCGCCGGGACCGCACTGAATCGCCGCGTCGAGGAGCACGTGCTGCTCCTCGGTTTCTCCGCCGTCATGATCCTGGCCGCCGCTGGGATGCTCATCGGTGCGCACCGAGACTCCCAAGGACACGGGGATCATCCGACTCCTACCGCCAGCACAGGTGCCGATACCACCGCGCGGGTGGCCAACCACAGACCGGGCGCCGCAGCAGCCGCCCAACTTGTCCGACCCGCCACAAACGGTGGGCAGCGACGACGCGGCCAGACGGTGCTCGCCGTCAAGGTGTTGCTCGCCGGGCTCACCGTGGGGTTCCTCACTGGCCTGTTCGGCGTCGGTGGTGGATTCGTCATCGTCCCGGCCCTCGTCCTCGTGCTCGGCCTGCCCATGCCCGCAGCGGTGGGGACGTCGCTGGTCATCATCGCCTTCAATTCCGCGGCATCGCTGGCGGCACGTGGCGGGCAGGCACATGTCGACTGGGCACTGATCGTTCCCTTCACGATCGCCGCAATGGCCGGCTCACTCGCCGGTAAGAACATCGTCAACCGGCTGCCGAACACCACGCTCAGTCGCGCCTTCGCCGCCCTGTTGCTCGCCGTTGCTGCTTACACCGCCATCAACAGTGCGCTGTCACTGAGCTAGCGATTCGCCGGGTGGGCATCCGGGTTGGATGTCGCCGGTTGCGGGTACGCCCAACACTGCATGGGGACTCAGACCCGATAGGTACCGGAAGGAGGCAGGACAATGGCGAAAACCGCGCTGAATGACGATGAGTTGTGGGACGAATTCCACCGGGTGGTGAACATGTCGTCGCGGGAGCTCGCGGAATGGCTGCGCACCCGTTCGGCAAGTCCGGACGCCGAGAGTTTCCCGGATCAGGCGGGCACCCCGACTGGTCAGCAGGTGCTGCACGTTCTGGGCAAGCGCCGGACCGATCTCAACACTGACGACGTTCATGTGATGCGCAAAGTGGTCAATCGGGTGCACGCCGAGGGCGGGGGCGAACGGGAACCTGTTGCGGGATCGACCGGTTGGCGGCACCGCCTGATGTCCATGGGCCACGACCCGCTCAAGCCGGTGTGAGCCGCGCCCGCACCCAACACCAGCCCTACCCCAAGGCATTTCTGTTGCTCGCCCAGCGCCTCGGTATTTCCGATCAGGCATCTCTGGAGCAGGACGGTTATGACTCCAGAGGCCCCTCAATACCCGCTGACAGAGAGGAGTTGCGGTGACGTTGCGCATCGCCGCTGTCGGTGACGTTCACCTGGGTATCGATGCCCGAGGACGGTTGCGCCCGGCGCTGCAGACGGTGGCCGAGCAGGCCGATGTGCTGCTGCTGGCCGGGGATCTCACTCGGCACGGCACCATGGCGGAGGCGCAGGTGGTGGCTGACGAGTTCAGCGGCCTGGGCGTGCCAGTGCTGGCGGTGCTGGGCAACCACGACTACCACTCCGACGCCCAAGACGACATCGCCGCGCTGCTGGAAAAGCGCGGAGTGTGCGTCCTGGAAGGCCGGGGTGAGGTGCTCGACGTTGCTGGGTGCCGGCTCGGTGTCGCGGGCGCCAAGGGGTTCGGTGGCGGTTTCGCCGGCAAGTGCGGGGCGGCGTTCGGGGAACGTGAGATGAAGGCGTTCATCGAGCACAGCGCGCTTGTCGCGGGCGGGCTGGCCGACGCGCTGCGAACCGTGGAGGACGCCGATGTGCTCGTTGCGCTCACGCATTACTCGCCGGTGCCAGACACGCTGCGGGGCGAGCCACCGGAGATCTACCCATTTTTGGGCGCGCACCAGCTGGCCGAGGCCATCGACGGCGCACGTGGTGGCGCGGGTGCCGATCTCGCGATACATGGGCATGCCCACTTCGGTTGCGAGCAGGGCTGCACCCCGGGCGGGGTGCGCGTGCGCAACGTCGCGCAGCCGGTGATCCGTGCCACGTACGCGGTGTACGAGCTGCCCCCGACATGACCTGCTGCCCCGTCGAGCTGCAAAGTGGGAGGCGAGACCTGTGACGGTGCCGGTGGTCATCCAATCCCGTGGCGGTGAACTGACTGGCGACCTCACAGTCCCCGTCGGGCCGGTGGGCATCGTGGTGTTTGCGCATGGTTCGGGCAGCTCGCGGCACAGCAGGCGCAACCGTGCGGTGGCTGAGGTCCTGCAGCGGCGCGGTTTCGCCACGTTGCTGCTGGACCTGCTGACCGAGGATGAGGAGCAGGTGGATGTCCGCACTCAACAGTTGCGCTTCGATATCGACTTGCTGGCCGGTCGGGTGACCGCCGCCGTTGAGCAGATCAGGCAACAAGCCGTCGTCCGAGGGCTCCCGGTGGGCCTGTTCGGTGCCAGTACCGGTGCGGCGGCCGCATTGGTCGCGGCCGCGCACGACTCGTCCATCCGGGCCGTAGTGTCGCGGGGTGGGCGGCCGGATCTTGCCGGCGATGCCCTGGGTCGTGTGCAGGCGCCGACCTTGCTGATCGTCGGCAGCCTGGATCTGCAGGTTCTCGACGTCAACCGGCAGGCCAGCCGGCAGTTGGCGGCGGCGAGCAGCATCGAGGTGGTGCAGGGAGCAACTCATCTGTTCGAGGAGCCCGGCGCATTAGAGGAAGTGGCACGGCTTGCGGCTGGATGGCTCCACGACCATGTAGCGACGTGAACCGGAGGCCAACACCGTGGTTCAGGTGCCGGTTGCCGAGCGGTTCCCGGTCGAACGCCTCGCCCTCGTCGTCGCCGCGGACCGAGCGGAGTACCACCATCGCATAGACGAACGTCGCGACGAAGATACCCAGCGTGAGCTGGTTGAACCGGTCCTGGAGGAAGGTGCGCAGCACTCGAGGAGAGAACTGGCGTGCAGGCCAGAGGAAGCAGCCAGAACCGTTCGCGTGCCCACGCTAGCCACCTCATCGTGTTCCCTCCGCGCACCCTGCCCACTCACCGTTTGCGCGCCAAGTCCGATTCGTCGATCCGTCGCTCGGCAAGGTAATAGAGGGTTACCCCTGCCTCGACAGCGTCATCCCAGCGGGGACTCACCACCACACGTCCAGCACTGCGCACGGCGATCACCGTCGCACTGAAATGCCGGCCGAAATGCATCTGACACTCGCCGAACGTGCTACCCGAAAGGCTCGCCGGAAGCTGCACCGAGTAGGTGTTGCCACCTCCTCCACTGCTCATGAGATCGGCGTAGACCTGCGTGATTCCCGGGTCGAGGGCTTCTTCGGTCACCAGGGTGGGCATGTACCACTGCACGCACTGAATCTTCGGATTGACGTACCGCAGTTGCTCGCGCCGGCTCATCTCACGCAGCGCCACCACCATGTGGACCTGCGGATTGGTGTGGTCGACCGCCAGTGCGATGGCCAGTGTCTCGTTGTCGTCGCGGCCATCGATGATCACCGTGGCTGCCTGCGCCACACAGGCACGAGTCATGACGTCCACCGACGTCAGGTCCCCGCGGACGAACTCGACCTCCGGCTGTTCGGGCATCGGATGCTCGGTGGGCTCATCCCAGGCACACAGCACCAGCCGGTGGCTGCGGTCGTGTGTCAGCTCATCCACCATGCGTTCGGTGCGGCCCGCCACATAGCCCAGGATGACGGTGTGATCCTGAACGTCGAGCTGGACGAGCCCTTTCATACGTCTCCCTTTCCGGGTCTGGAGATAGGACGCCAACCGGGTGAACAGGATCGTCAACGTGACGATGCCGCCGATGATGACGTAGGCGCCCACCACGCGCCCGAGCGTGGTCGTTGGGAAGAAGTCGCCATAGCCAACCGTCGCGGCCGTGACGAGGAAATACCACCAGTAGTTACCCGGCCGGGTGATCTCGTTGTCAATCGGCTCGACCAACCACATCGCGAACCAGCTTGTAGCGAAAATCACCACTGCGATGACGAGGGGCAGCCGCCATCCGTGCAGGCGGGTGTTGATCAGCGTCCAGAGCCGGTAGATCAGGGTGGGCATCTCGGCAAGCTCACCGCCCCGCGTAGCCCTGCCGCATGTCCTGCACGATCCGGGGCTGGTCGAGCGTCGAAGGGGCCAGTTGTTGCGGGCTGCGGTCGCGGGGGAACACCGCGGCGGCCTGCAGCACGGCGTCGTTGAGGAACCGCAGCTCGGGTGCTTGGGAAGAGATACTCAGTTCGGGCGGTACCACACCGGCCTGCGCCAGGACGAAGCCCCAATCGCCGAAGCTCGGGACATGCACGTGGTAGGGCGTGACCGCCAGCCCGGCCGAGGCCACCGTTGACACGGTCCGCCAGTAGGCCGTGGCGGTGGAGTAGGGGCTTCCGGCCTGCACCACCATGAGACCACCGGGATTCAGCGCCGTGGCTACCAGCCCGTAGAACTCGGTGGAGTACAGCCGGGCGAGCACGGGGGTGTCCGGATCGGGCAGGTCCACGATGACTGCGTCGAAGCCCTGCGCTGGTTGCTCGCGCAGCCAGCGGAACGCGTCGTCGATCACCAGGTGTACCCGAGGGTCGCGCAGGGAGCTGTCGTTGAGGTCGGCCAGGCGGGTGTTGGCCAGCTCGATGACGGCAGGGTCCAGCTCCACCTGGACCACCGTGCGTACGGACGGGTAGCGCAGGACGTCGCGGGTAACCAGGCCATCCCCACCACCGAGTATGAGGACCCGCTGAGGGTCGCGCGCGAGTGCTGGGTGGACCAGCGTCTCGGTGTAGCGGTGCTCGTCGATGCTGGAGAACTGCAGGTCCCCGTCCAGGTACAGGCGGACGTCGCCGTTTCGTTCGGTCACCACGATCTGCTGGTAGTCCGAACGCTCGACGGCCACCACCGGATCCGCGTAGAGCCGTTGGCGCGCCGTCACCTCGATGTCGGCGGACCGCACGATCAATATCGCCAGCACAGCGGCGGCGGCCAGCAACGCCGCAGTCGCCCCGTGCCGCGC
>DASQVB010000351.1:0-9274 GCA_035640975.1 Pseudonocardiaceae bacterium | reverse complement strand
CCATTGCCCGCGACGTTTGGGGAACCTGCGTTGCCGGCAGGGGTACCGGAACCGTCGCTCGCGACCGCGTCACCGGGCGGGCTGACGGTGCCCGACACGCTGTCGCTGGCAGCCGGGGGGTTGTCCCCTGGCGCGGTGGCGGCAAGCGAGGTCATGAGCACGCCGGCGAGCAGTCCCACCGCGGTGATGTTGAGCACCAGCCCAGATGTGATCTTTCCGCGGAACCGCCCTTTGTTGCCGGTAGGCTCCCGGTCCTCGACGGGCTCGCGCTGAGTTGGAATCAGCGGCGGCCGTTGCGGCGCGTGGTCGGGCAGGTTTTCACGACTCGCGTGAACTTCCGGCTCAGGACCAACAGCCACTGGCTCGATGGCCACGGCGGTCGTGGCCACCGGTTGGGCGGCCGGAGCCATCGACAGCGCAGCGCCCAGAGCGATCGTGGTTTGGGGGTCGGCATCCACCCGGACCGCGCAGCCCAGCCGGGCGGAAACCAGCTGGGACACCAGCGGCATCCGGGACGACCCGCCGACCAGCAGCACAGCTCCGAGCTCATCGCTACTCACGTCGGCCGAGCGGATGGCGCGGGCCAGCAGGTCGACGGTGTCCTCGATGCCCGGGCGGATCATCTCCTCGAACTCGCCACGCACCAGGCGTACCTGGGTACTGGCGCCCGGGAGCAGCACGGGGATGGTGACCTCGGTGTCTGACGACAGCGCCTCCTTGGCTTCGGTGCATTCCCGACGTAGCCGCGCTAACCCGCTGAGCACGCTGGGGTCCTGGACGTCCAGCGTGTCCCACTGCACTGTGCCTAACTGTCCTGCGTGCGACTGGGCGGCGAGCAGGGCTTGCACGTGGCTGAAGACGGCCTCGTCGAAGTCCGCGCCCCCGAGCTCCTGGAGGCCGTCGGCCGAGCCCAACAGGGCGAAGGAATCGGCGCCGGTCTTGCGGACCACGGCCGCATCGAAGGTGCCACCGCCCAGGTCGTATACCGCAATCGTGGTGCCCGCCTCGACTCGCTGCTGCGAGGCGTAATTGATCGCGGCGCCTTCCGGCTCTGCCAGGAAGGTCACATCTTTGAGATCGATTGCATTTAATGCACGGGACAAAAGATCTTTTTTGAATGGCCCCCATCCGGCCGGGTGGGTCACCGCGATCCGGTCCGGCGAACCTCCTTCACGCTCCGTGACGCGATCGACGACCCAACGGACCATCATCGCCGCCAAATCCTGGGCGGCGTAGGGCTGCCCCCCCACGAAAATCGGCGTGTCATCACCGATCCGCCGCTTGAATTCACGGACTACCCGGTCAGGATCGGTCAGCGCACGCCGCTCAGCGGCCTCACCAATGAGCACAGAACCGTCTGTACCCAGGAAGAGGACCGAGGGCACCGATGGCGTCCGGCTACCCAGAGCTACCGCTTCGGTCTTGTCCTCACCCTGCCGCCAGATGGCCGCCGCCGTGAAGCTTGTCCCGACGTCGACCCCCAGTGCGTAACTCACGACCCACGACCTCTCGACCACGGTAAGTCCACCGAATGGCGGTGCGTTGGTTTCATCGGTTCGCAACAACGAGTTGTTAACCGCTCACGCCATGATCGACAAAACGTAACGTTACGCAACCCGATAGCGATCGTTGCGTTAGTGATTCGTACGAGGGACAGTCTCGAGAGAGGCACCATGGTCCGACCGCAGTCCGCGCCCGATCTCCCGGCTCCCAGCGCACCGCCATCAGCACTCTGGATCTTTCGCCAGATCGCCGGCGCTCCATCGGCTCCACTCACGGCCGCGATAGTCGGTCCGGGAGGTACCGGGAAGTCAGTGCTGCTCGACGCGCTGGCGCGCGAGTACCAGAAGGCTGATGCCGTGGTGGTGCGCGGCAACTCCACTGCTGGCCTACAGCTCGACACACTCGACCCGAACGAACCCGTTCTAGTGGACGATGCACACCATCTGGACCAGGCAACGCTCGCAGGGCTGCGCACGTTCGCCGAAGGGGAGACCGCCCGACTCGTCGTCGCTTACCGACCGTGGCCCCGGTCTCGCGGGCTTTCGGCGCTCGGCGCGAGCTTGGCCCGCCGTCGATCGCCGGTGGTGGTAGGGCACCTGGATCGCGGTACCGTCAGGGCCCGCATCGCAGCGCGAGTCGGGTGCACTCCCCCTGACTCGCTGATCGACCTCGTTCACGAACAAAGTGGCGGGCTGCCTTCGCTCGTCAACCTCGTCACCCAGGCACTCCAGGACACCGGCAGATTCGATCCCCGGCGCCCGGAACTATTCCGGTGCCCCGAGCGAGTCAACGTCTCGGCAGGCTTGGCCGAACGGCTGCGCTACCAGTTGGAGGCACTCGATCCCGAAATCTACGGGCTGCTGCAGGCGATGGCCGTCGGCGCAGCCCTGGATGCCGACGTACTGGGTCCGTTGCTCGACGCCGATTCGGCTTCCTTGACCGACACGGTCGAAGCGGCGATGGCCACGGGCTTGGTCACCAACGGCGGGCAGCTGATCCCGTTCATCCGTAACATCGTGTTGCGGTTGATGCCGATGCTGCGAAGCCGGGCGATGCAGCGGCAGCTAGCCACCATCCAGCTCGACCGGGGTGGGTCCGTGCTCGCCGCTGGACGCCAGCTCCTGGGCACCGGCGCAAGCGGCAGTCGGGTGGCTGCGGTCCTGGAACGGGCCGGTGACGAGGCGTTGCGACAGTCCCCGGCGCTGGCGGCCGAACTCTACGCGGGAACGATCGACGCTGGGGCTTCGCCGAGTGCGCTGGCGGCGCGTCACGCCCAGGCGGTCGCGCTCACCGGCGATCTTGATCAGGCGCTGAGGCTGGCTGACCAGGTTGTATCCGATCCGTCCGCTGCTGATCGGGAGCGGGGGGTCTCAGTGGTCGCCGCGATCCTCGCGCATCGGGGGCTACCGGCTCACAGTGCACAGCTGTACTGCAGCCTGCCTGCCGATGTAGCGGGTGGTGCCGCGCTTGCGGTGCCTGCACTGATCGGAATCGGAGAGCTCGCCCAAGCCGGTGCGGTGCTCGACGCGGCGGATGCCGACCAGGGCGCCACCCTGATGACCGGTGCAGAGATCCTGATGGCGCGCGGGATGCTCGCCACCGTCACTGGAACATCCACGGGGGCACTGTCACAGCTGGCCAGAGCCACGGTGCTGCTCGAGCCGGCCGGCGAAACCGTGCTGCTGCCCGACACGCCGGCAGCGCTGACCGCCGTGGTCGCGCTACAGTGCGGTGAGCTGGCCGTTGCGGACTCCACGTTGCGGCGCGCCGTCGCCGCCAAGCTCGGCGGCCGTCCAGCGCATGCCCGGCACCTGCTGCTGCACAGCTGGATGGCGATGGTCCGCGGCAAGCTGGATGTTGCGCACCGGACCTTGGACCGGGTGGCCCGCCAGTTCACCGCACTCGAACCGCGTGACGAGGTGGTTGCTGCCGCCCTGGCGGTGGGCCTGGCTCGGCGGGAAGGTGATGGGGCCGCGCTGCGTTCAGCGTGGCGACGGGCTCGCTGCGCTCTCGTCCGGCACCCGATCGATCTCTACATGCTGCAGCCCCTGGGTGAGCTGGCCATCGCCGCCGCCCGGAGCAGCGAGCTGGAGTCAGTTGCGCCGCATCTGAAGGAAGCCGAGAACCTGCTCGACAAGCTGGACAACCCAGTGCTGTGGGCAGTGCCGCTGCACTGGTACCAGATG
Source organism: Pseudonocardiaceae bacterium (assembly GCA_035640975.1). Taxonomy (GTDB): domain Bacteria; phylum Actinomycetota; class Actinomycetes; order Mycobacteriales; family Pseudonocardiaceae. The sequence continues at coordinate 5,585 of DASQVB010000351.1, read as the reverse complement.
CACGCCGCCATCGTTGCCCAGCAACTTTCAGAAGCACAGCGGCATGCCGCCGCTCTGGACGACGCTGCATCGGGCAGCCCCTACGCAGCCGTGCTGGCTGCTGCCGCGAGCAGTTGGCTGCGGGTGCTGTCCGGCGACATCGACCCTGAGACAGTGCAGATCGCGGCACGACGCCTGCACGGCGTCGGCCTGGCGTGGGACGCCGCGCAGCTGCCCGCTCAGGCCGCGGCGCGGACCACTGATCGGCGGGCGATCTCGGCGTTGCTCACCTGCGCCCGTGCCCTGAACGGCAGCCTGCCCACTGGCCCGCACAGCGCTCCTGGGTCGGGTGAGGAGTTGGGCGCTGAGACCTGCTCGCAGGGTGGAAGCATCAGCTCTGCGCCTCACCGGGCCGAGACGACCGTGGCTGCCGGCAGTGGGCCGGTAGAGGCGCAATCGGTCCTCAGCGAGCGGGAACTCGAGGTGGGCCAGCTGATCCTCACCGGCCTGACCCACAAGCAGGTCGGTGAGCGGTTGTTCATCTCGGCGAAGACCGTCGAGCATCACATGGCCAGGATTCGTCAGCGGCTCGGCGTCGGCACCCGCAACGAACTGTTCGACCAACTGCGGTCAGTCATGGAGGGGTCGTGAGTGAATAACAGTGTTATAGCACTCAACACCACTCACTCACTGGCGAGGCGGGCCATCATGCCCTCGCAGCTGCGCACCACCACACGGCAGGCATCGGCCGTCGCCCGGCCGGACAGCGGGTTCTCCGCCCGCCGGTGCCATCGGGTGAGTGCTTCCAGGGCAGCCTGTCGAAGTTCGTCAGCCTTGGAACCGGGGGCCTGGCCCAGCCGCACCTCCGGCGCGGCACCGGATCCACCGAGCAGCCGTTCCGCCTCGTCCAGCTCTGCCTTCGGCAACGTGACCGCGCCGGACCGTAACGCGGACAGCAGGCGTAGTTCGGCGAACTCGTGCGCCCCGGCGAGGATGCGTTCCACATCCCCGAGCAATGGTCCGATATCTGCCCGCGTGTCGCCATGCAGCACGCTGTCCAGTGCCAGCAGTGCCGAACGTGCCTTGAGCAGGTCGCGGCGCTCGGTGAATTGCGTGTTGAGCAAATTCCGCAACTCGTCCAAGCCACTACGGCGGACCAATTCCTCGGCGAGTGCGGCCGGGGTATCCATGCCTTGCCGGATGAGCATCACCGACAACCGGAGCCCGAACAGGCCAAAACGGTGCAACAGCCCAAGTCTGATCTCGGAGCTTTCCACCGGCTGCATGGCGGTGACCGCTGCAGAATCGGCTCGCAGGAAGCGGTCGCTGGATAGCAGCAACCCATCGACCTCGTCCCGCGGCGCTCGGGACAGCGCAGCCAGCGCGTCAAATTCGACCTGCCGCATCGTCCGACCGGTTTGCGCCAGTAACCCCGCCACCGGCACAACGCCCTGACACAGTCCCCGCAACGTGGGGTCTGTGCGATAACGCTGCGCGATGGTCTTTGCCGAGAACATCGCATCGACCCGGCCGCCGCCGATCTCGTCGGCCCGTGACAGCACCGCGACGGTGTTCACCGACGTCGCGCGGCCCACTCCCTGGTCACGGAATGACTCCAGGAACTTGGCGTCCGTAGCGTGCAGGTGACGCATCAGATAGATCACCGCGTCGGCCTCGGCGGGAGAGTCGTCCTCGGGGGTGAGGAAGGTGAGAGTGCGCTGCGAGTTGTCGGTCGATACCGACGCGATACCCGGAGTGTCGATCAAAGTGGCGGTGCGCAGGCTTTGCGACGGCCAATGCACCACCAGCCGGTTCAGCGCCTCCGCGGAGGTGCCCTGCAGGTCGATGGCGAGTGCCCCGTCCTGCCGGTTCACCGGGAGCGGGGTAGGTGAACCCTCCTTGGGATGCATCACGATCTTGGGGCTGTGCCCGTCGCAGTACCAGGTGACGACCCGGGTGCATTCCCCGGCGTCGGTCGGTGCGATCTGCTCCCCTACCAGCGCGTTGAGCAGCGTCGACTTGCCAGCCTTGACCTTGCCTGCGATCGCGACCCGCAGCGGCTCGTCGAGCCTGTCCAGTTGCTGGCGCAGCAATTGTGAAGTCTGCGGTTCGTCACGGTAGACCTCGACTGCTCGGCGGAGCACGCCGCGGACAGTCACGGACAGGCTGCGTTGACCTCCCACTCGCACCGGACTGCTCATCGAGCCTTGACCGGGTTCGCCTGCGCTGTGTTCTCTTGTGTCACATTCTCGGGGGGCAACAGAGTGCGAACCTTCTGTTGCAGCGTCTCCAGGCGCTCCAGTTCGGTTTTGATCTCGGTCAACCGCCGTTCTCGATCTCCCTTGGTCGTCTTGACCGATCTCTCTGCGGCGCGCAGCGAGTCGCTCAGCGACCGGTTCGTCTCCTCGGCCTGGGTAGTGAAATGATCCCGCAGGTCACGCTGTACCCGCCGGAGCATGTCCCGGGACTCCTTGCTCGCTTGGAAGATCACATCGTCGATGTATCGACGCACGGCCGTCTTCGCTTCGTTCTGCCGTCGGCTGGTGATACGGCGGCGCTCATCGGTGATGGTCTTACCGCCCAGCAGTAGGCCTGCGCCTATCGAGAACGGGTTGATCAGCGACAATCCGACAAGAGTCCCCAGCATTCCGAACATCAGGACACCAACGTAACCGCCCCGCAGCCCGGTCAGGGCCTTGCGCCCGATGCCGAACGATTCGACCTCGCGCAGCTGCATGGTTCGCACCGCACTCAGCGCATCGGCGACCTCGGTCCGCAGCTTGGGCAGTATCCGGTTCTCATCCTCAGCGAAGTGGTCGGCGACCTGCGTGGCCAGCCAGCGCGCCCGCTGGGTGGCCCAGACGAGGTTGGCCGAGGCCGCCGAGGACACCTCCTGCTCGACCCAGGTCGACAGTTGGTCCCACGTCTTCGTCGGGTCGCCGCTGCGATCCACTTCTTCCTCGGCCAACCGGACGATCTCGCGCATCCGGTCCCGCAGGTCGTAGTCGATGTCGGCGTTGAGGTCGGCGACGCCGTCATTGAGCGTGTGTTGCCAGCGCGCGGTTCGTTCCTTCAGCGCCGCGGAGCGCTGTTGGGCCTCGGTCAGCTGCTTGATCACTCCTTGGGCGGCTTCGGGGTTCAACTGGGCTGCCTGCTCGGCGCGCAGCCCGGCAGCAAGCTGATCGGTGACCACGAGCACATCGTGCACCGTTGACCGGCGCGCCAGCAGATCCGCCTGACCCACGACGTGCTCACGCAGATAACTGATCAGCGCCGGGAAACCTGATTCAGCATCGAGATCGGCGTCCTGAACCTGGATCGACTGCACGCGCAGAGTGGAGGAGACCGACATCAACTGCGCATCGATGTCCACCGTCGCCAAGTGTGCGCGGTCAAGCTCTGCGATTCGCCGCCACTCCGGATACAGGTCGGTCTTGGTGAGCACGCATGCCACGTTGGGACACACCTTGGCGGCTTGGCGCAGGAACTCGAGCTCAGGTGCGGTGTATTCCTGGGAGGCGTCGGACACCAGCAAGACAGCGTCGGCGGAGGGCAACATGGCCATCGTCGCCGCACCGTGCACGGAGTTCAGCCCACCGACTCCTGGGGTGTCCACCAACTCCAGCCCACCGGTGAGGATCCGGCGCGGGACCCCTACCTCGGCGTGGCTCCACCCCTCCTTGTTGCCGGGATTGCCGTTCTCCGAGACGTGCTCGGCGAGCTTGTCGATGGGTATCTCGACGCGCTCGGTGCGCCGGTTGCTCAGATCGTCACGTTCAGAGTCGAGGAGACGGACCAGGGCGGCCACTGGGGTGTCGGCGTGGCGAACCACGGTGGGCACCGAGGTGGCCATGTCGTCGTGAACGGGGCACACCGGTGCCTTCACCAGGCCGTTGACCAGCAAGCTTTTGCCTTGCTTGAACTCGCCGACCACAAGCACCCGTACCTGCTCGTCCAGCAACCGGGCGCGGGCATGCTGCAGCCGGGCGTCTAAGTCCGATCGGTCGTACCGGGCGATCGTTGCGAGCGCCAGATCCACGGCCTTGAGCGGCGCCGATGGCGTCACTGCTCCTCCTCATCATCACCCCGGGGTAGCAGGACAGCAGTTCGCCACCCTCCGATGTGGGAAGGGTGGCGGGACCGCTGTTGCCTGGAGCTCACCGAAAGGGTAACCCGGTGCAGGGTCTGCCCGGGCACACCCTGAGTCTGTTCACGCGGCGGACTCGGCCACATCAACGTCGACTACGTCGTTGTCCTCGGTGTTGTACGACTCCTCGACACTGACCTCGGTAGTGTCGTCGTCAGAGGCATCGACATTGGTCTCGCTGTTGTCAGCGTTGTAGGAGTCGCTGACATCGATGTCGTCGTCGGAATTGAGCGAGTCCTCGATGTCGTCGCCTGCCACGGCGCTGTCATCGATGGTGCCGCCCTTGTTGTCGACCCCGTCGTTGTCCTGGTTGAACGAGTCCTCGATCACGTTGACGTCGTTGTCCTCGTTGAACGAGTCATTGATGGTGACATCGCCATCCGCGTTGATTTCCGTGCTGTCCCGGTCATCAACGTTGACGATCGTGTCCCGGTCGTCAACGTAGGTGTAGTTGTACTCGTCGGCCGGGTTCACCACGGTGTTTTTGACCTCGTAGTGCTCCGTGATGTGCTTGATCTGCCGGACTGGATCGTCGTCGTCATTCGACGAGGAGTGATAGCCGCCGTGCTTGACATGCACCGCCGCGTGGTCAGCGACCATCGGGGTGACGTCGCGCACATCCTGACCACAAATGCCTTCCAAGCCATGCCGCGCCAGCATGCCATCGGGGTCGGCCACGAACTCTGCCTGGGCGTCCTTGTCACGCAGCAAGTTCATAAGAAATTCGATAAGCGAGGAAACAGACAGCATGTCGTTCACCTCCATTCTTTCTTCATGATTCTTGTGTCCGCCTGTCACGACCAGGACACGGGCCCGCCACCCCGGGAGGAAGGCGGCGGGCCGGCCTGGTCAACGCTGCTGGATGAACTCGCTCATCCATTGGTGTCTCAGAGGTCAATCCCGTTCAGAACGTCAAGGTCCAGGAAGTCGTTGTCCTCCCGGTTGAACGAGTCCTCGATCTCCGTCACGATGACGTCGTCGTCGGAGTTGTCGAAGTTCACAACACGGTTGTCCTCGTTGTACGAGTCACGGATGTCGACGTCGTCGTCGGAGTTGAGCGAGCCTTCGATGTCGTCGCCTGCCACGACGCTGTTGTCGATGCGGCCACCCGCGTTGTCGACACCGTCGTTGTCCTCGTTGAACGAACGGTTCGCGTAGAAGACGTCGTTGTCCTCGTTGAACGAATCCCTGATGGTGGTCGTGGTGGTGCTGTTGTCCTCGTTGAACGAGTCCTCGAACTCGTAGTCCTGCTCCAGGCTGTTGTACTGGTTGGCCTGGACGTTGCCCCCGTCGCCGCCGCGGCCACCGTCGGCGCTGGCGTTGCCACCGTCGCCCGCGCGGCCACCGTCGCCGCCCTCGCCACCCTCGACATCGCTGAGGAGGTTCAGGTTGAGCAGGCCGGCCTGGGTGGCGTCGCCGCCGTCGCCGCCGCCGGCGTCGCTACCGAAGCCGCCCAAGG
>DASQVB010000350.1:0-2193 GCA_035640975.1 Pseudonocardiaceae bacterium | reverse complement strand
ACCTGCTTGAGGAAGGCAAGGAACTCGGTGTGCCGGTGGTGGCGCTTGCAGGCGTCGATGACCTTGCCGGTGGCGATCTCCAGCGCGGCGAACAGGGTGGTGGTGCCGTGACGGGTGTAGTCGTAGGTCTGGCGCTCGATGTTTGCAGGGCGCATCGCCAGCATGGGAGCCGTGCGGTCTAATGCCTGAATCTGGGACTTCTCATCGACGCAGACCACCACCGCGCCCTGGGGAGGATCCAGATACAGCCCGACCAGGTCGCGGATCTTTGCCTCCAGCGCCGGATCGGTGGAGAACTTGAATCCCTCACTGCGGTGGGGCTGCAGGCAAAATTTCCGCCACAGCACCGCGATGGAGTCGTGACTGACCCGGATGCCCCGATGCTGGGCCAGCCAGTCCGCCAGCCGCCGCGCCGACCAGTGCGTCAGACCACGCTCGCGCAGCGCGTCGGGCGGCGGGGTGACTGTGGCGGCCAAAATCTCAGCCTGCACGTCGGAGGTCATCACCCGGACCGGTCCACCCGACCGCGGCGCATCGTTGAGACCAGCCAACCCCGACTGCGCGTACCGATCCCGCCACAACACCACCGTGGGCTCGCTGCACCCCACCCGCTCGGCGATCTGCGGACCGGTCAACCCCTGTTCAGCCAGCAACACAATCCGAGCCCGCTGCGCCACCCTGGCCGGCTCGGCCTTCGACCGCGCCCGCCGCTCCAACTCAGCCCGCTCATTGTCCCGGACCGCCACAATCCGCACCCGATTCGGCATGCGCCATTATCCCGCACACCAATCGAAAACTAAGGGAAGACACGCGTCAGGACACTAGCTGGTAAGTCCGTCGAGGATCGGTCTGCGCCGAACCTGGTGGCCGGCCAGGTTGATCACATGTGGGGGTTGGGTCTTGGCCTAGAGCGTGTCTCCCAATCATGGTCGGGTGAGGATGACGGTCGCCGCGAGGAGGACTTCACCGAGGTAGGTGCGGGCGTACTTGTCGTATCGGGTAGCAATGCCACGCCACTGCTTGAACCGGCCGAACCCTCGCTCGACGGTGTTGCGCTGTTTGTAGAGCTCGGGGTCGAACTTTGGTGGTCGGCCACCGGCTGAGCCCTTCGACTTGCGGTGTGCGACCTGGTCGGTGCGTTCTGGGATGGTGTGGCGGATTCGGCGGCGACGTAGTTCGCGCCGCGTGCAGGGGTGGCTGTAGGCCTTGTCGGCCAGTAGGTGCTCGGCGCGGTGATTGGTCTGGGCGAGGGTGTCAAGCAGTGGCACGAGGCGGGGGTTGTCTCCTGCTTGACCGGCCGAGACCACCACGGTGACCGGGCGAACCCCGCCATCGATGAGGGCATGGATTTTGGTGGTCAGCCCGCCCCGGGAGCGACCTATTCCGTGATCATCAGGTTCGGGAATCTTGTCATTCGGCTCAGCCCCCTGTGCGGCTCGCGCGGGGCGCGCCGGCGGCGTGCTGATGGGCGCGCACGATGGTGGAATCGACCGACAGCAGCCAGTCCAGCTTGCCTGCGTTGTCTTGCAGCGCCAACACCTGCTCGAAGATCCGCTGATACGTTCCATCGGTTGACCAGCGGCGATGTCGCTTCCATAGGGTCTGCCACGGCCCAAATTCGGCCGGCACATCCCGCCACGGGCAGCCGGTCTGAAACCGCCAGGCGATCGCTTCGAGCACCTGACGGTGATCACGCCACGGACGACCCTGACGACCGACGCCACAGGGCAACGCCGGCTCTACCAACTCCCACAACTCATCGGTAATCACACCAGTCCGGACCATCCAGCGATGATCGACCTACCCACCATCATTCTTTGGGAGACACGCTCTAGACACCCAGCGCCTTGCCGAGGGGCGGGCCATGATGCGTGTGCCCTGCTTCCCCGGCGACCACCACAGATCAGGTCACCGGAACACCTCGTCCCAGCTACTGCCCGAGGGTGTCGAACAGTTCGGTGGCAGCTTTTCGTCGAAAAACGATCACGCACCCACCCGAGACGTGCTGGTCCAGCTCAACGTCGCCGTTGCTTTTGGTGCACACCAAATTGGTGAAGCCTCTCGGACCGCCGTGCACCGAGCAGTGGATATGGATGACCCGGCGGTTCGGGTCGCGCTTGCCTCGTTCATCGGCGCGTTCGATCTTTGGGGTGATGATGAACGCGGTGCAGTCCTGGCACGTTCCGCACCCGG
>DASQVB010000349.1:0-3776 GCA_035640975.1 Pseudonocardiaceae bacterium | reverse complement strand
CTATGGGTTACGCCACCCCGAGCTCGACCTCGGCGCGACCGTGACCCGCGAGCACCTGGTGCTCATGCGTGGAGAGCTCGACACCGAGCGCGACGACAACGTCCGCAGCGAGCCCGAAGCCGATGCGCAGGGCCGCACCCGCTACCAGCGCGCAGTTTCGTGCACGCCGCCGCCCGCGCCGCCGATCCGGACACGAACTGGCAACTGATCGACGTCCCCGGCGCCGAGCACGACCAGAAGGCCATGGCCGCAGCCGCCCAGCGGTTCCTGCTCACGCCGACCCCGTCGCTGCCCCGTACCTGCCCGCTACCGAACGCGGACCCCTGCCCGTGATGGCCAAATGCGCTGGCGGAGGCTGTGTTGCAGTCCAGCCCGGGTGGCTGAAGGTCCGCTCATGCTAGATGTGCAGACGTTTGCCGCGGCGCTGACTGGCGCCTCACTGCGGTCCGGCGGTCGAGCGATGTGCCCGACGTGATTCGGGTTACCGCTACCTTGACTGGGTGATCCATCAGGAGGTCATCTATTCGAGGCTTGCGGACTTTCGGCCGCTCGCGCTGGACCTTCATGTTCCTGCAGATGTGCGCTCGGCGCCGGTCGTGGTGTGGATCCACGGCGGCGGCTTCAGGGCCGGTGACCGGCGTTCGTTGCCGCACACCGTGCGGCCGAATGCCGTCTTCGACGCCCTCACCACCGCTGGTCTGGCCTGCGCCACCATCGACTACCGGCTCGCTGGCGAGGCGATCTGGCCGGCGCAGCGCGACGATGTCAACGCCGCGATCGACTCCATCGCCGCTCATGCCGATCAATACGGCATCGACGCAGACCGTGTGGGCATCTGGGGCGAATCAGCCGGCGCTCACCTAGCGCTCATGGCCGCCATGACCAATCCGCACGTCAAGCTGCCGTCGCGTGGTATCCACTGACCGACATCGCCGCGCTGGACGTTGAGTGCGGCGGCCTGCCTGAGTCACTGTGGCTCAGCGGCCTGCCCTCCGCGCTGCCACAACGGATGGCCGAGGCGAGTCCGATCACCTACGTGACCGCCGCCGCACCACCCTGCATGCTGGTTCACGGCGACGCCGACACCATCTACCCGCCCTCACAAAGTGAGCTGTGCTACCGAAGACTGCGCCGGGTGCAGACCCTGCTGAACGGCCCGTAAGGGAACGCCAACGGCAGAGGTTAATGTCGGATGATGCCCATCCTCGACGCCGTGGCGCCCTTGCCCGTGCGTCCGAGACGGGTCCTGGTGGCCGGCACGTCCGGCGCAGGCAAGACGACTGTCGCGCGTCGCGTCGCGGCGCTGCTCGATATCCCGCATATCGAGATAGACGCGCTCTTCCATGGCCCGGGCTGGACGCCCCATGACACCTTCGAGTTGGAGGTCCACAGGTTCAGCGCGGGTACGTGCTGGGTGACTGAATGGCAGTACTCCCAGGTCCGAGCGATCCTCGCGCAGCGAGCTGATCTGATTGTTTGGTTGGACTTGCCCAGAGCGCTGGTCATGCGGCAAGTGATTCGACGAACCGTGCGTCGACGGCTGGAGCGACAGGTGCTGTGGCACGGCAACCGCGAGCCACCGCTGTGGACGGTTCTGACGGACCGGGAGCACATCGTGCGCTGGGCCTGGTCCACCCACCACAAGACCGCGACGAGGATCGCGGCGCTGCTGGAGGAGCATCCAGACCTCGTGGTCGTACGCCTCATCAGCCGCAGCGATGTCGAGGGCTGGTTGGCTGGCCCGCTCCCCAGGACTGGCCCGCTCCCCAGGACTGGCCCGCACCGATAAACATCAGACGCTCCTCAACAGGTCCACCGGGGCGCAACATCCTCAATTGCCGCGACGAGGTCGTCTCTGCGAATCTGGCGATCACCACGACGCCGAGGGTTCCTCGGTGCAGCTGCGGCTGGGGCACCGCTCGGCAGCAGTCACATCGGACACCTACGCTCATCTCTGGCCCGGCACAGATACCCAATCCGGGAAGCGGTCGAGCAAGCGCTGTTGGCTCGTACGGACACTGTGCGAGCAATTGAAGATCATCGTGAAGTTTCGCAGGTCAGAGAGGGTAAGGGTAAGCCCAGGTGCGGTATTTCTACGACTGCGAGTTCATCGAGGACGGCGTCACCATCGAGCTGATCTCCATCGGAGTGGTGGACGAGCAGGGTCGGGAGTACTACGCGGTATCGACGGAGTTCGATGCCGAGCGGGCCGGCGAGTGGGTCCGGTTGCACGTGTTGCCGAAGCTGCCGGCGCCGTCTGACCGGGCATGGCGCAGCCGGGCGGCCATCCGCGACACACTGCTGGAGTTTCTCACCGCGCCCGGTGAGCGAGTGGAGTTGTGGGCCTGGTTTGCTGCCTACGACCACGTCGCTCTCGCCCAATTGTGGGGACCGATGCCGGCGCTGCCACGAGAACTACCCCGGTTCACCCGGGACCTGAGGCAGCGCTGGGAGGACGCCGGTAAGCCGGCATTGCCCCCGCCGCCCAGCGATGCGCACGACGCGGTGGCCGACGCGCGGCACAACCTCGTCAGGTGGCGCGTTATCGAGGAACATCGCTCGGCACGGTCTGGCCGAGCCCGATAACCCCCGCTTTGCTGCATCGATCCCAGTCGTGCCACTCTCACGCCGTCAAGCAGGGACGAGTGGAAAGGCGAAAGAAATTATGCGTATCGGCGTACTCACGGGGGGTGGGGACTGCCCGGGACTCAATGCGGTGATCCGGGCAGTGGTCCGCAAGGGCATCGAGGTGTACGGGCACGAGATCATTGGATTCCGGGACGGCTGGCGGGGCCCGGTGGAGGGGCTGATCCAGCCGCTCGATCTGTCGGATGTGGAGCACATCCTGCCTCTCGGCGGCACCATCCTGCGCACATCGCGCACCAACCCGTACCGCAACGGCGGCGCGGAGCAGGTCAAGCGGACGCTGGCCGAGCACGGCGTGGACGCCCTGATCGCGATCGGCGGTGAGGACACCCTCGGGGTGGCTCGCCGGCTGGGCGAGGACGGGATTTTCGTGGTGGGTGTCCCGAAGACCATCGACAACGACCTGGGTGCAACCGACTACACGTTCGGGTTCGACACCGCGGTGCACATCGCGACCGAGGCGATCGACCGGTTGCGTACCACTGCGGAGTCGCACCATCGGGCGGCGGTCGTGGAGGTGATGGGTCGCAACGCGGGCTGGATCGCGCTGCACTCCGGGATGGCCGGCGGGGCGAACGCCATCCTGATGCCGGAACGGCCATTCTCCGTGGATCGGGTGTGCGAGTGGGTCATCCGGTGCCTCGAGCGCGACGACGCCGCGATTGTCGTGGTCGCCGAGGGCGCCGTGCCGGAGGGCGGGGCCGAGCTGCTGTCCGGCGCGGAGGTTGACGCTTTCGGTCACAAGCGCCTCGGCGGGGTCGGGATCTGGTTGGCCGACGAGATCGCCCGCCGCACCAGTGCCGAGTCCCGCGCCGTGGTACTGGGGCACATTCAGCGCGGTGGCACGCCCACTGCCTATGACCGGGTGCTGGCTACCCGGTTCGGTGTGCATGCAGTCGATGCGGTGCACGAGGGTGACGCCGGCGTGATGGTCGCGCTGCGCGGCACCGACATCATCCGGGTGAAGCTGGCCGAGGCCACTGCAGAAGTCAAGACAGTGCCGCTGGAGCGCCACGCGGAGGCCGAGGTGTTCTTCGGTTGAGGTCCCGCTGGGCCGGCCCGGAGGCTGACCCCATACGCTCAGACACCGTGAACTGGACCGTGGATGTTCCGGTCGACATGCTGCCGGA